>CAYZRM010000005.1:24813-37343 GCA_964480845.1 uncultured Coxiellaceae bacterium
TGTAGCAAAATAACAATTTCACCTTTCTGCTTATTTGCATTCTCTGTGTAAAACTGAACTAACGCTGATAAAGGGCTAGTCATTACTGATTCGTATAATTTTGTCATCTCACGAGCAACCACGGCCATTCTATCACCGCCGTAAACCGTTGCCATATCTTCTAATGTAGCAAGCAAACGATGGGGTGCTTCGTAAAAAATAAGTGTTCTAGCCTCGTGTAGCAAAGCACTTAAACGATTACGTCGAGCTTCTGATTTTGCTGGTAAAAACCCTTCAAAGACAAATCGGTCTGTTGGCAAACCACCGGCACTTAATGCTGCCACAGCGGCGCAAGCGCCTGGTATTGGAACCACACGAATACCTCTTGCTTTTGCTTCCCTGACAAGATGAAAACCTGGATCGCTGATTAAAGGGGTTCCTGCATCACTAATTAAAGCGATATTTTCACCGGCCTCAAGATAATCAATCACGATGCTTAAACGTTCACGCTCATTAAATTCGTGCATAGACATGCTGGGTTTATTGATAGAAAAATGCTTTAATAGCGGTCCTGCATGCCGCGTGTCCTCTGCCGCAATCCTGTCTACACTTTTTAACACCTCGACTGCTCTAAATGTCATATCTTGCAGATTACCGATAGGTGTTGCCACCACATAAAGTGTTCCGGATTGTGCTTCTCGCATGTTAACGCCTCTTTAGTTGGTTTTGTACTGAAGATTTACATCAAAATTTAACATAACCGAGTTAACCTTGGAACATTTTAAACCTTCCCTCTTCGTCGTCCCGCGCATGCTTCTCTCCGAAATAGTCAGCATTTATGGATCCCGCGGCTTGACCGCGGGATCCAAAACCATAGGAATTTACTATGATTTACGCAAAACACGCTACCGGCCAACAAGCTGAAAAACAAGCTTTATTGTATTTAAAAAAGAAAGGGCTCCGCCTCATTCAAACTAACTATCAATGCTATCAAGGTGAGATTGACTTAATCATGCAAGACGGTAATGATATTGTTTTTGTCGAGGTCAGAAGCCGCGCACGTACTGACTATGGTGACGCTTTAGCAAGCATCACCCCCAGCAAGATTAAAAAAATTATCAGAGCAGCCACGCATTTCTTACAAAAGAGAAATTGGCTATACAGCATTTCTAGCCGTTTTGATGTAATCGCCATACAATACCATAATGGCCAACCACAACTTGAATGGATAAAAAACGCGTTTTTAGCGGAGAAATAACATGAATGATTTAATTGAACGCATCCGAACCAACTTTTCGGATAATATCCAAACTAATATCCATACCGCTGACTCCCTGATCAATATTGTTGCAGAGGCCAGTGAAGAAATAGTACAAACCCTATTAGAAGGCCATAAAATATTAAGCTGCGGCAATGGTGGATCAGCCACTCAAGCCATGCACTTTAGCTCTCAAATGCTAAACCGCTTTAAACAAGAGCGTCCCGGACTGCCTGCCATTACCCTCACCGCTGACACAGCGACTATCTCTAGCATCGCAAATGATTATCATTTTAGCGACACCTATGCAAAACAAGTACGCACCCTAGGTAATTCAGGTGATTTATTATTTGCGTTGTCTACTAGTGGTAACTCGCCCAATGTCGTCAATGCGATTAAAGCAGCGCATGATAAAAACATGAGTGTCATCGCCTTAACTGGCTATGATGGCGGTAAAATTGTTGATCATTTATATGAAAAAGACATTGAGATTCGTGTGCCCGCATATGATACTGCACGCATCCAAGAAACACATTTATTAATTATCCATTGTATTTGCGACATTATTGACTATCGATTATTTGGTCACGGAGACGTCACATGAAAAAAATAGTAGCACTTATTGGTTTGAGCTTGTCTTTGCAAGGTTGTGTATTCGTAGTAGGTGCAGCAGCCGGCGCTGCCGCTATTGCCATGGTATACGATCATCGTACTATTTCAAATAGCGTTGAAGATACACGCATTGCAACCAAGGTAGCGAACAAACTACACCGGGTGCCAGCACTCAAAAGCAGTCACGTTGATGTCAGTGTCTTTAATCACGTTGTGTTGCTCACTGGCCAAACACCCAATGCCAACGCAAAAAAAATAGCTGAAGATGTCGCAAAAACCGTACCTGACGTTGGCCGTGTCTACAACCAAATCACCATTGAAGGCCCTACCTCTTCTCTCACTCGCACAAGCGATTCTTGGATTACCACCAAAATCAAAACACAAATGTTAGCGACAGATGACTTAAAATCTAGCAGCATTAAAATCATTACAGAAAATGGTGTGGTTTACTTAATGGGTGTGGTCAGTGAACAGCAGGCTGATATTGCCGTGGATATTGCTAGACAAGTATCTGGGGTGCAGAAGGTGGTTAAGATATTTCAGTATAAGAAGCCAACGATTTAATCAGCGATTAAATGCCACCAACACTAGCTGGTGGCATTTATTTTATCATCTTCTTAAAGCACTATCATAACTGTGTGCTAATGGCGTTACCGGGCGGGACGTGGCATTACCAAATAATACCGCGCTTCTAACACCCACATCCCCGTATGTCACAGGAGCAGCCATGTTGTTCATAGCGGCACTATCCTGCACAGATGAACTTGAGACTGAACTCACTATTGAACTGAAACCAGAAACAGTTGAGCCATGCTCAACTGTTTTGCTAGCAGATTCACCACTGTAGTCATCACTTGTACTACTTGGCGATGCCTGTGCGCTTCGACGATCAATTACTTCTGACATCTGTGTAGGGCTACTGGAGCGACTGTTTGATTTACTACTCGACCGACTACTATTTGAGCTAGAACCACTAGATGCCGCTTTAACAAAAGCACCATATGCTTCAGCACATTGTTTAGGGTCCGCTCCTTGAACTTGAAGAGATCCACCTAACATCTTCAAGGCACTATCAATAATATATCTATTTATTGATGATTCAGGTGACTTATTTAAAGAGGATTCCCCAGGTGAAGAAGGTGACGCCTTACTTCGAGGAACATCAATAGGTGCTGTCAATGCACTTGATGATACCAAAAACTTATCCATTTCTTTTCTTAATGCAAAGTCCTGATAAATTAAGTCACGCTGATGGCTGTAACCAAAGAGTGCTAAGTTATGAAGAAAGCCTTGCAGAACACCGGGTATTTTACCTTCATGCAGCAAGATGTTCACACGTTCCTTGCTGCACCAAGCTAAGCCATCGATAATTTCGTTAATAAGGGAAGCCTTAGCGCTTTCTTTTTTAGCCTCTTTATCTTTTGGTGAAAGACCAGCTAAAAAACGTACTACATCTTTATCAAAGGATTTATTTTGACTAGCACCAAACTGCTGTATTGCTTGACCTGCTTCTGGAGATCCAATTTTATCCCAAACTTCCTTCCACTTTAATTCAGCTGACTGCCAAGCAGATAAGTTTGCTTCTCTCCATTCGTGAATATCCACGATATTACTTAACTTCTGAACGATAGGATTTTTTTCTTTCCACGTCTTGACCGCATCAGGATCGTTCGGATTACAGTATAAATACACGGTAAATGTAAAACGGGCAGCATTTGCAGAATCGTCTCTTTTTCGCTTCTCCAACAATAATGCATCAACAACAATACTAAAATGCTCAACCATAGTACTTGCTTCTTTGAAACCAATACAAAGAGGAATATGCAAATGCGGAATGTCTTTTTTTTCTTGGGGCGGTGTCTGCTCTCGATACCAACTAAATGTTTTATCTAATTTATTAAAAGTACGACTAAGAATAGCTTCTGTTTGTGTACTTCGCTCATTACGAGTTTCCATTATCCACCTCTGTCCTGGCTCAAGCTTTAATTGTAATTAGCAAATGGCTTCTGACGCCACTGGCTTTAATGGCAGGTATACTACAAAAATTATTTTCATTTTACTACATCCTATCACAAAAAGACTGGCTAATAGCTCACAATTATATTAAAAAAGTCAGCTTGAGCATGATATGATTCTCAAAGCAAGCTCACTGAGCAAATGAGGTACTAAATGGATGTTGTGATTAAAAAAGAATCTTCTTTAGCAGAAGATCTTCTTTTAAGAGAAATAAATACCCTAAAAGATGAAATAGTGTCATTAAAAAGCCAGATTGCACAGCAACAATCAGCTGAGCAAGACTTTTCACTAAGAAAAATCCTTTCTTTGATGCCAGGGAATGTCTTTTGGAAAGACAAAACTGGTAAATTTTTAGGTGTTAATAATAATTTAGCAAAATTATTAGGCCTATCATCTCCGGAAGAAATCATTGGAAAGTATAACCATGATCTTGTTTCACCTGAGATAGCAGCAGCCCTATCAGAAGTAGATGAAAAAAGCATCAACTTAGAAGGCCGTAGTTTCGAAGAAAATGGGTTAGACGTTAATGGAAACCCTGCCATTTATTTTACTCAAAAACATGCCCTGCATAATGCCCAAGGGGAAACCATTGGTATTATAGGCATCTCCATGGACATCACTGAAAGAAAAAAAATTGAACATGAATTAAAGCTTGCCAAGGAAAATGCTGAAACATCTAACCAAGCAAAATCTCAATTCTTGGCCATGGTTAATCATGAATTAAGAACACCATTAACAGGCATTTTAGGATTAGTAGGCATACTGAAAGACCAACTTAGCAACCTAAACATCCCAAATAACACAATCTCATTAATTCACAACCTTAATGATTGCTCACAATATTTGTTATCAATGGTCAATGATGTGTTAGATTTTTCCAAGCTAGAGGCAAATCAACATAAAGCTGATATTAAAGCAGCTGACTTAAATAGCATCTCAAGACAAGTTTTCAGCATGCTAGAAAAATTAGCTGCTCAAAAAAAGCTAAATCTAACCATTGAATCAAAGAAGGATTTACCACTCCTATTGACAGATGAAAAAGCAATCAGCCAAATATTGGTCAATCTTATTAATAATTCCATTAAGTTTACTCAGGCTGGCGAAGTTAAACTAACAATAACTCACTACCCAGTCAGCGCAAACATACTGCACTTAACCATAGCCGTCACTGACACAGGACAGGGCATCCCCGAAGATAAAATAGACACCATCTTTGAACCCTTTAAACAATTACAGAATACCTACATTCATCCAACCAGTAGAAGTGGAACGGGTTTAGGATTAACGATAGTAAAAAAATTAACTGAATCACTAGGGTGCTCCATTAAAGTTTCAAGTAATGAAGGTGTGGGCTCTACTTTTACAGTATCAGGCAACTTTACTATAGCCACTAATACGAATGGGATATCACCTATTGAACAGATAGAAGCAACAGGAACAAAACGAAAGAAAATCTTATTAGTAGAAGATGACAAAATTGTTCAAATGGTACACAGGCACATGCTAAGAGAGCTCAACTGTGAGGTTCATGTTGCTCAAAATGGTAAAGAAGCATTGTCACTTTTAGACAATTACGATCTTGCTTTTATAGATATCGGCCTAACTGACATGACAGGATTTGATCTTATAAAGCACATAAAAAAATATCAATATAACAAAAACAATCATTTCCCTCTTATTGCATTAACTGGCTATACAGGTGAAGAAATAAAACAGCAAAGCAATAGCGCAGGCGCTAATGCTTTAATCAACAAACCCATTTCAAAAGAAAAAATGAAAGAAATACTGCACGAATATCAGAAATTCCCGCCAACCTCGTCGTCCTCCGCGAAGGCTGGGGATCCAGCTTGGCATTGCCTGCCTGGATCCCGCGGACAGGCCGCGGGACGACAGTTAGCGGGAATCACTGCACGAATATCACCTAAGACCAGCTAAGCTGGTCTTAGACAACCATTTAATTAGGTGATGGTATCGTCAAAATCGGTGGGGGGGATGAAGGCTGACTAGCAGCTCTCTCGCGCGAAGAATGAAAGAGCGTTCCTGGCGTTTGTAAATCACCAGAAGGCTCAGAAGTCCCATGCGTTTCTGCCGGTGGTGACGCTGGGGCAGAATGGGAACCTGACTTATTCAAAGAAGCATGCTTGCGTATACCAACATTGTGTCCAAATTGCCTCAATAATGCAGCTACACCTACTGCTGACGTTTGAGGATCTAGACCTCGATGTGTTAAGCCTGTATATAAGTCCAACACTAGATTCCAATCATTCACTGGATCCGATAAAGTAGTACCAGTACTCCACGTCTCCTCACCACTACTATAATACGAAGAATTTGCACTCATAATTGCTACAGGTTGCGAAATTGGTCTTTTTTTCTCGCTTTGTTTCTGCTGCCCAGTCTGAGGCATAGGCTCCACTCCAAGTTTTTTTATGTTTTTATTAGGTTTAAAATCCAGATAGGCACAAGAATATTTCACGTACCCCAATTTCTCTATTTGCTGAAGAAGATTGATCATTGCATTTGAAGGCGAAGCATAATGAATGATTATACTAGCCTCATCACACTTAGAGTCGCCTAAAACAGCCCAAGACAACATATCCACTGCTTTCTTTTTAGCTATCCCTACTAACTCCGCAAACGATAATGGTATTTGTTGGCGTTTTTTACAGCCGTCTTGAAATTTCTTTGCATCATCCTGCAACCAATCAATAGGCTTTTTTTCCTTAGTTGCATAATCTTCTGAGTTGATAATACCATTATATTTCTCGTATGCATCAGTCCAACACTTCTCTTGGCGCCATACACAGAGATCAACTAAATTTTTCGTTTTAGACAGACTATCAATTAGTGTCTTATTATCTCGCATCCAGGCGGCAATCTTTTCGCCAGCAGCAGGATCTTCATTAGGGGCTAAATAGAAGGTATAGGTATAGCTAAATCTACCAACAATATCTTGAATCTGCTCAACAAATGTCTGAAATTGCAAGGGGGTTAAATCCTCTGTATATCCAATACAAATTGGTATACGAAAATGAAAACGTTTCAACTGCGGTGATTTTTCTAGAACTGCTTTGCACTTGCTTGCAAGCCTCGTGAGTTCTTTCTGCTTGATAAATCCATTATCGTTATTATTTACTTGAGCCGGTCTATCTTGCATACTCTTATCATCCACGCTACCTATTATTGCTTATGATAGTTTATTATAATATTCACACCAAATGGCAATTGTACTACAAAATTCATGGCTATATTACTACATTATGACAAATATATGTTAACATTTAGCATGATTACCAGCATACTTGGCCGATAATTACTCATGGGTAATGAGCTTTCGCTTATAAAATATATTCAACTACTCGAGCAAGAGTTATGCAGTATTCGCCTAGAAAATCAACGCCTGGCAAATGCTGAAAAAATTGCGAAAACTGATGAAAACTTTTCACTCCGGAATATTATCAAGCTCATGCCTGGAAATATCTTTTGGAAAGATATAGATGGCAAATATTTAGGTGCAAATAATAACGTCGCCAAACTACTTGGATTAGATTCAGCAGAAGATATCGTTGGCAAACGTAATCGCGATATTATGGATACAAAGTATGCCCACGACTTAGATCAATTTGATAAAGAGTGCATAGAGTCTGGCCAAGGCAGATATTTTGAAGAACCAGGCTTTGACCTGAAAAACAACCCAGCTATCTACTTTACCCAAAAATTACCTCTCAGAAATAATCAGGGGCAAATTATTGGTCTAGTTGGTATCTCTATGGATATCACTGAAAGAAAAAAAATAGAACAGGAGCTTCAATTAGCCAAAGAGAAAGCTGAAGCATCCAGCCAAGCTAAATCTCAGTTCTTAGCTGTTGTAAATCATGAATTACGCACCCCTCTAACTGGGATTTTGGGTTTAATCGCGATGCTTAAAGATGGAACGCCAGATGCCGAGCAATATTTAAACATAATCAACAACTTAGATAATTGCTCTCAGTACTTACTTGCGCTTGTTAATGATGTTCTAGATTTAACCTCACTAGATAACAATAATAACTCATTAAAAATGCAGGCGGTAAATCTGCACGAGTTAACTGATGAAGTATTAAGCATATTAGAAGGCCTGGCTAAAGATAAAAATTTAAGCCTTACACATTGCCTCAACAATGCGCCACCTATTCTTACTGATGCCAAAGCTATCAAACAAATATTAATCAACCTTATTGGAAACGCAATTAAGTTTACAAATAAAGGAGGCATTAAAGTCTTAATAGAGCATCAACTTATTAATCATAAAAGCATCTTCTTGAAAATTAAGATAAATGACACAGGGTGCGGCATTCCTTCAGATAAATTAGACTTCATCTTTGAGCCTTTCAAACAACTGCAAGACACTCATATAAGAAGCTCTAGCAGAGCAGGAACAGGGCTAGGACTAGCAATTGTGAAGCGATTAGCACAATTACTAGGATGCAAAATTGAAGTAGAAAGCAAGGCTGGCCAAGGTTCTTCTTTTATTATTACAGGAGAATTTGAACTTGCTACTGTTGAAAATAAGCAACTGCAAAAAATGGCCACAGATAAAACCGGCTTACCGATTGATAAAAAAGAAAAAATAAAAGTGCTGCTAGTAGAAGATGACAAAATTGTGCAAATAATCCATAAGCGCATGTTATCCGATCTTAACTGCAATGTTGATCTTGCCTATTGCGGACAAGAAGCTCTTGCACTCTTAAATGATCAAGATATTGCTTTTGTAGATATAGGGTTAAGCGACATGTCTGGCTTTGAATTAATCGCAGCTATTCGGGCACATCAAACGAAAATCCAGCGTGACTTCCCGATTATTGCCCTGACCGGCTACACAGGCGAAAAAGAGAGAGCTGAGTGCCTGAAGGCTGGAGCGAATGAGGTAGCAATCAAGCCTATTTCTGCTGAAAGTCTAGGTAGGTTACTGGAAATATACTGTCATATATAACGAATATACAGTCTTGCGGGTAACCCTCCTAGGGTTGCTCCAGCATTGTTGCAGATCTTCCTTCTACCTCATCGTGGCGCGACTTGATCGCGCCATCCAGACTCTCTCTATATGTATTCATTTTATTAATGATGCAACAACGAATAAGCAAATCTGCCCTTTGATTTTCTAACACGACGAGGTAGATTGAGTAAAACAATCCTCAGCGGTTAGATTTAAGCAATGGCTTGTGTTAGGGATAGATCCCCGCCTTCGCGGGGATGAGAGATTTTTGATTAGCTTTACGAGGTGCTAATCTAATGTGTACTAGCCAGACTAAAGGGGCTAGCTATTCAACCAACGTTAAAACTGGTTTGCTTTTTGCACTGGGAATCACTTCTTGCATAAAGGTTTCAGCTGGTACGCCACCACCTTCTATTCCCTGTAGCTTAAAGATATTACCACCAGTAAGTGTATCGCTCTCCTCGCCTTCATCTATCTCTTCTTCAGCATCAAAGAAAATACCCTCGCCATTCTCTTCTGCATAAACAGCTAAAATGGCTTTGATAGGTGCATAAATGACATGAACAACGCCAGAGAAAGAAGCTTTAAACTCAACCGAATCATTTGCCATTTTCAAATCGCGGACGGCTGTTGGCGAGATATTAAATACAATTTCGCCACCCTCTGCATAATCCTGCGGGATCCTGCATCGTGGATGAGCCGCGTCTATCACCAAAATAGGTGTGCATTGGCTATCCACTATCCACTGGAAAAATGCTCGCAACAAATAAGGTCTGTTTGAAATCATGTTAAGCTCCTCCCTATAACTTACTGATACTACGCTGTTTCAGCTAATGCTAACTTCCTTAACTCATGCTCTGCTTCCGTCAAACTTGCCTGGAAAGAGTCGCGCATGAAAACACGCTCAGCATACTTGTTAATGACTTTAGCTTCCGCAGGGCTTAAGGTAATACCCCATGCTGGTAAACGCCATAATACTGGTGCAATACAGCAATCAACTAACGTAAACTCATCCCCCATAAAGTATGGAGATGCGCTAAAGACAGGAATCAATTGGACTAGATAGCTAGTTAATTCTTTTGCTGCTGCTTTGGCATCCGCTTTACCTGCTTCTAATTTACGAATTAAAGGACCCCATTCACGGTCAAAACGATGAATAATCAAACGTGTTTTTGCACGTGCAACAGGATAAACAGGCATTAATGGAGGATGCGGGAAACGCTCGTCCAAATACTCAGTGATAATGTTTGGTTCGTATAATGCAAGCTCACGATCAACTAATGTTGGGACACTACCATAAGGATTTAATTCTAATAAATCTTCAGGTTTGCCACGTGATTCTACATTAACCACTTCATATGCCACGCCTTTCTCAGCTAGCACAATACGCACACGATGACTATAAGGATCGGTTGCGCCGGAATAAAGTGTCATTACGGATCTTTTGTTTGCTATGGTTGCCATACTGCCTCCTCACACAACGATGTTTTTAAGCTTAGTTACTAGGTACTTCGACACAAGAACTTAACGCACACGGAGATAGCAGGGTTTTAGTTCCAACACTTAGAAGATTGTGCGGCTCTACCAAAGCAGAGCCAACCACACATCCTAAGCAACCCAGCCAAAGGTAAGTTGCAATACAAATTAACGCTTAGAGTATTGAGTACCCTTACGTGCTTTCTTCAAGCCCACTTTCTTACGTTCAACTTCACGCGCATCACGAGTGACATAACCTGCAGCACGTAACGCTTGTTTAATTGGACCACTTGGCTTTTCTTCGGTGCTTGGTGATAAATCACCCTGTTCAAAACAAATCAATGCTCTTGCAATACCATGACGTATCGCGCCTGCTTGACTGTTAATACCACCACCATCAACATTAACAATGATGTCAAACTTGCCGTGCAAGTCAGTCACGTCTAATGGTTGACGTACGATCATACGAGATGTTTCACGACCAAAGTATTGGTCTAAGGTACGGCCATTAATAATAATAGCGCCATTACCACCATCTTTTAGCATTACACGAGCGGTAGAAGTCTTACGACGACCGGTACCTCTATGAATATTAGCTGCTGTCATCTTAAATCCTACTCCACTGCTTCATCTTTGGTAAGTTTGATTGCTACTGGTTGTTGAGCTTCATGAGGATGCTCTGCACCTGCATAAACTTTCAATTTACGTAACATATCACGACCCAATGGATTCTTTGGCATCATGCCTTTTACAGCTAATTCAATTGCTTTGGTTGCATCTTTAGCTTGTAATTTGTCAAATGTGACTTCTTTCAAACCACTTGGATAGCCAGAGTGTGTGTAATAAACCTTATCTTCGGATTTGTTACCGGTTACTCTTACTTTTTCTGCGTTGACTACAACAACATAATCCCCTGCATCTGCATGAGGTGTGTATTCTGGTTTGTGCTTGCCGCGCAGGTATTTTGCAATTTGGCTGGCCAATCTGCCTAGCACTTCGCCTGACGCATCAACGACATACCACTTATTTTCAATATTTTCACTTGTTGCAAAATACGTTTTCATCGTTAATCCCATGAATAGAAATAGAAACCCTTAAAAGCGCCAGAATTGTATAGGAACCAGCTCAAACAAGCAATAGCAGCTTAACAAAGCCTTAATTCAAGGCTCGCTTCTGGCTAGAAATCAGGGGTCATATTACTCTTTTTTTCTTAATAAATACTTAAAAATTAATAAAAATTGAAAAAAAGTCCGTTTCTGGCAGAAAACCCCTGTTTTTAAAGGTTTTTTTGTCATTTTTATGCAAAAATTACTCGCATATTTTCTAAAAAATGTTATTTTATTTATTGTCTTATTACTTTTTGTGAGGGAATCCACATGGCTGTAAAAAAGAAAGCACCTGCTGCAAAAAAGAAAGTTACAAAAGTAGCTACCAAAGCTAAAACAACTGCTAAAGCTAAAAAAACAGTGAAAGCAGCTGCTGCTAAACCAGCAACCGTTAAATTACCTTCCATCAAAGAACCTATGTCTAAGAGCACCATGCTCAAAACAATCACCGATGTTACCGCTTTAGGTAAAAAAGACGTGGTTGCTGTACTAGACTGCTTTGCTCAATTAATTGAAAAACACGTTAAATCTGGCGGCCCAGGCACCTTTGTTATGCCAGGCATGCTAAAAATTAGCGTTGTTAAAAAACCAGCTAGACCATCACGTAAAGGCGTTAACCCTTTCACTGGTGAAGAAATCACAATCAAAGCTAAACCAGCTTACAAAGCTGTGAAAATTAAGGCCTTGAAAAAATTGAAAGAAATGGTTGCATAACCACTTTTTGCAGTCCTGTGATAGACAAAAAATCCCCTTTATTGGGGATTTTTTTTGAAGAATTAAGCCATCGGTTAGGCAGGTATTACTCTAAAAAGGGCTGAAATTATTGATGCCTATACATAGTCACTGTCGCGAAACTGACGCTTATCTCCCCATTAAATGTGGCTTTAAGCTGCCTCAGCAAAAGATGGTGGATTGCTTCGCTGCGCTCGCAATGACGGCGGGTTAAGGTAATATTGAATAAGCCAATCCAACTGACTTAAAGCTGACGTATTATCATGCACCCCATGTCATTGTGAGCGCAGCGAAGCAAAGCAATCTACCAACCTGCCGTCTTTGTGAGCGCAGCGAAGCAAAGCAATCTACCAACCTGCCGTCTTTGCGAGCGCAG
>CAYZRM010000005.1:37443-51021 GCA_964480845.1 uncultured Coxiellaceae bacterium
TTGTGAGCGCAGCGAAGCAAAGCAATCTACCAACCTGCCGTCTTTGCGAGCGCAGCGAAGCAATCCATGATCGGTACTCGAAGTATGTGTGGTAGCAGTGGTAGATGGAATCCATTGATTCTGCTAGATGTACCACTCCCATCATCAACTATTTATCCACGGATTTTAGTCTATTTCGCAACACCAACTACATACCTATCCTAATGGCATATAGGCTACAATAATAAGTTTGTTAGGCTTTACACTCTTCACGAACAATGGAGGCTAGTTGCTGCGCCAAGCGCTCAACCGAGGAGCTATCCTCTCCTTCTACCATCACTCTCACCAAAGGCTCCGTACCAGAACGACGCAAAAGCACACGCCCTTTAGCACCCAATGCATGTTCAGCCTCTTTAATTGCTGCTTGAATACGTGGCTTCTCTAATGAATTATCTAAGCCAACCTTCACATTTACCAAGATTTGCGGGTATTTAGTCAACCCCTGGCGAATATCGGCCAACGATTTATCCTCACTACGCATCGCTGCTAACACCTGCAATGCCGCAATAATAGCATCACCAGTAGTTGTCATTTCGCGGCAAACAAGGTGCCCTGATGGCTCACCACCTAATAACCATTGGCGTTTTTCTAGCTCATTAATGACATAACGATCACCGACTGGGGTGCGCACAAAATCAATATTTAGCGCAGCTAAAGCATGCTGAAAGCCAATATTACTCATGACTGTACCAACTACACCACCCTTCCAAGTTCCATTAGTAATCTTACTTTTAGCTATAATATAAAGCAATTCATCGCCATCAAGCACATGACCCGTATGATCTACCATCATGATGCGATCGCCATCACCATCTAACGCAATGCCTAGGTCAGCTTGATGATCAATCACGGCTTGACGAATAGTTTCAGTATGCGTCGCACCACAATCTAAATTGATATTCAAACCATTAGGCTCAACGCCAATTTCAATCACATCAGCACCCAATTCACGCAGCACACTAGGCGCCACAATATAGCCTGCGCCATTAGCACAATCGACAACTAATTTAATACCATTTAATGTGGTATCAGAGGAAACCGTACTTTTGCAAAACTCAATATATCGACCTGGCGCATCCACCACGCGCACAGCCTTACCCAAAGCAGCAGAATCGACTGTCGTCATGGGCTGCTCTAACTGCTCTTCAATTGCAAGCTCCAGTTCGTCTGGAATTTTTGTACCCTGGGAAGAGAAAAACTTGATGCCATTATCATAATAAGGATTATGTGATGCACTGATGACAATACCTGCTTGTGCACGCAAGGTTCGAGTTAAATAAGCAATCGCAGGGGTAGGCATAGGACCTAGCAAATGCGTATCAATACCAGCCGCTGATAGACCAGATTCCAAGACAGACTCAAACATATAGCCCGAAATACGAGTATCTTTACCAATCAAAACTTTACCATTGCCTTGACGAGCTAATACTTTACCAACGGCCCAGCCCAGCTTTAACACTAATTCTGGTGTAACTGGCCAAGTACCTACTCGACCACGAATACCGTCGGTACCAAAGTACCGACGAGCGCTATGAAATGTTGTCATTATTTTAATACACCTGCCTCACCATCATTTGATGCGGGGCCTTCTTTTGTATCTTCTGGCTCAATTTCTGGGCCAATCACGATGCCAGGCTTACCTACATTGGCCTTTTCTTTTTCAGCCTGAATTCGATTCTGCCAACTCGTCGGTTCGCGAATCTCCCTGCCTTCCATAATATCGTCTAACTGCTCAATACCGATAGTTTCGTACTTGATTAATGCATCAGCCATGCTATGAAGCTTATCAATATTATCTTGTAGGATTTGACGAGCGCGCTTATAGTTGCGATCAATAATATCACGTACTTCCACATCCACGAGACTAGAGGTTGCTTCAGAAACTTCTTTATGGCGAGTAATAGAGTGACCTAGGAATACCTCACCATCATCACCACCTAAGGTCAATGGACCTACTTTTTCAGACAAGCCCCACTTAGTTACCATATTACGCGCTAACTCAGTTGCTTTCTGAATATCATTAGACGCGCCTGTTGTTACCTTATTTTCACCAAAAATAATTTCCTCAGCAATTCGACCGCCATACAAGCTAGAAATTTTACTCTCCAATGCTTGTTTGGAATAATTATAACGATCGCTTTCTGGTAAGAACATGGTCACACCTAGTGCTCGACCACGTGGAATAATGGTTACCTTATGCACTACATCATGATCAGGCACTCTTAGACCAACAATTGCATGTCCTGCTTCATGGTAAGCTGTTAAACGCTTTTCTTCATCAGACATCACCATGGAACGGCGTTCTGCACCCATGATTACTTTATCTTTTGCACGCTCGAAATCATCCATATCCACTTCACGCTTGTTTTGCCTTGCAGCAAACAATGCTGCTTCATTAACAATATTGGCAAGATCAGCACCAGAAAACCCAGGGGTACTGCGTGCAATAACAGATACATCCACATCGTTAGTAATTGGCACCTTACGACTATGCACACGTAAAATTTGCTCACGGCCTTTCACATCAGGGAGGCCAACAACAACCTGCCTATCAAAGCGGCCTGGTCGTAATAATGCTGGATCTAACACATCGGGACGATTGGTAGCAGCAACCACAATAACGCCTTCACTACCCTGGAAACCATCCATTTCAACCAACAGCTGGTTCAATGTTTGCTCACGCTCATCATGACCGCCACCAACACCAGCTCCGCGATGGCGACCCACCGCGTCAATTTCGTCAATAAAGATAATGCAAGGCGCTTGCTTCTTAGCTTGCTCAAACATATCGCGCACACGGGATGCACCAACACCCACAAACATCTCCACAAAATCGGAACCGGAAATCGTAAAGAAAGGTACTTTTGCTTCACCTGCAACTGCTTTTGCTAATAATGTTTTACCTGTACCTGGAGGACCTACTAGTAAGACACCTCGAGGAATTTTACCACCCAAGCGTTGGAATTTGCCTGGATCACGTAAGAAATCGACTAACTCTTTAACTTCTTCTTTTGCTTCTTCACAACCAGCCACATCAGCGAAGGTGATTTTAACCTGGTCTGCATTTAGCAATCTTGCACGGCTGCGGCCAAAGGAGAAAGCACCACCTTTACCACCACCCGCTTGTTGTCTTAATACATAAATCCAAATACCAAATAAAACAATCCAAGGCAGTAAATTCAATAAATGCATTAAAATGCCGGGTTGATCTGGTTGTTTACCTTTAATAATCACGCCTTTTGCTAACATATCTTGTAATAAACCTGAATCCTGACGCATAGGCAGGTAGGTAGAGAATGTTTTATTATTTTGGAAGGCACCTGTTAAATTTTGGTCTGTGATAGTAACAGAACGTACATTGCCTTGTTTGACATCGTTGACTAGCGCAGTATAGCTAATCTTTTCATCAGCATCCCGACGGGATCCACCAAAGTTATTAAATACTGAGATCAAGATAATCCCAATTACCATCCATAGCAGTATCGTTTTAATTGCGTCATTCACGTTGATTGACCTCTTCAAATCTAGCGATGGTGCTAGGTTTCGTTAGTTAGCAACTGTCAGTATACCCTATTATCCTACTACTTTAACCCTTTGGCTAGTAAGTAAATTTCACGTGAACGCCCACGTGATGCTTTGGGTTTTCGAGTTGCGATTGTCTTAAAACGCTGTTTCATGTTCGCAAAGAGAGCATCAAAGCCCTCTCCCTGAAAAACTTTAATCAAAAAGCCGCCTTCATCTGTTAATACATTTAAAGCAAAGTCTAACGCCAGCTCAGATAAATACATAGAACGGGGAATATCCACACTTTCATAGCCACTCATATTAGGAGCCATATCAGAAATTACCCAGTCTACTTTTTTATGATTTATTTTTGACATCAATATTTCGTAGGTTGCCTCATCAGAGAAGTCGCCCTGAATAAAATCAACACCCTCAATGGGCTCCATGGGCAATAAATCCATGGCAATAATTTGACCCTTGGGCTTAATTAACTTAGCAACCAATTGACACCAACCGCCAGGCGCAGCCCCCAAATCCACGACCGTCATACCAGGCTTAAAAATACGATCTCGCTCATGCATTTCTAAGAGCTTATAGACAGCGCGAGAACGATAGCCTTCCTTATGCGCTTGCTTCACATAAGGATCGGTAAAGTGCTCTTTTAACCACCGACGACTGCTATCTTTTGTAGCCATTAGATATAACTAACCTCAATAATCTCATAAGAAATAATACCGTCTGGCGTTTGCACCTGAATAGCATCACCTTCATATTTTCCTATCATGCCACGTGCAACGGGAGAGGTAACTGAAATTTTATGATTGGCAATATCAGCTTCATCTTCTCCCACTATTTGATAGTTTAATTCCTTACCCTCATCATTCACTAACTTGACAGTTGCACCGAAAATAACCTTACCCTCGTTATCCATCTTGGTGACATCAATCACTTGCGCCAATGATAATTTAGACTCGATTTCTTGAATGCGGCCTTCTGCAAAACTTTGCTGTTCACGAGCAGCATGATACTCAGCGTTTTCTTTTAAATCGCCGTGAGCACGCGCTTCTGCAATGGCATTAATAATGCGTGGACGCTCTACATGCTTCAAACGATCTAACTCTTCCCGTAGTTTTTCTGCACCTGCAATGGTCATAGGTACTTTTTGCATGGCTCACACTCCCTCTTATATTTTCATCTCTTCAAAAAACTTTTTAACCTTATTAAACCAATTATTCGATTTAGGGCTATGCTTATTATTAGGAGACATTGTTTTATCAAATTGCTTTAAGATATCTTTTTGTTTAGCTGTTAGATTAATCGGGGTTTCAATCTGAACTTTACACATTAAATCGCCTTGATCGCCACCACGTACAGAAGGCATACCCATGCCTTTCACTCTAAACACTTTACCTGTTTGTGTTTCAGCTGGAATCTTTAATTTAACACGCCCACTAAGTGCAGGCACTTCCAGCTCCCCACCCATCGCAGCGGTAATAAAGCTAATCGGCACTTCACAGAATAAATTTTTTGCATCCCGCTCAAAGATACTATGTTGTTGCACTTGAACCTGAATATACAAATCACCTGACATAGCACCTGATTCACCGGCTTCGCCTTCACCACTTAAGCGTATGCGATCACCTGTATCAACACCCTTAGGTATTTTGACAGATAATTTCTTATTTTGTTTACGACGCCCACGACCATGACAACTAGAGCATGGTGTTTGAATAACACGGCCTTTACCAAAACAGGATGGGCAAGTTTGCTGCACCGTAAAAAAGCCCTGCTGCATACGAACCTGGCCATAACCACCACAATCCGTACAAGTGATAGGCGAGGTACCTGGTTTTGCACCACTACCATGGCAATCCTCACAAGCTACTTGTGTGGGTATCGTAATTTCCGTTGTTTTGCCAAAAGCAGCTTCTTCTAAAGTAATATCTAAGGTGTAGTACAAATCACTGCCACGCTGCGCACCACCACCTGGGCCACCACGACCACCACCAAACATATCACCGAAAATATCACCAAAGATATCACCAAAGTTCATGCCACCAGGGCCACCCCCGCCAAAACCACCGCCACTACCATCCACGCCTGCGTGGCCAAATTGATCATAAGCAGCTCGTTTGCGGGCATCAGATAACACCTCATAAGCCTCTTTGATCTGCTTAAATGTTTCTTCTGCTTCTTTGTCATTGGCGTTACGATCAGGGTGATACTTCATCGCCAAACGACGGTAAGATGTCTTGATTTCTTCGTCACTAGCATTGCGAGTGACACTAAGTGTTTCGTAATAATCAATCTTGGTTGTCATGGTTTTGGTTTCATTTTAAGTAATTAAGTAATGTTATGTAGCCCGCATTGCATGCAGGCTACATAACATCACGTAAAAATCCCCTTTCACTAGAAAGGGGATTTCATTAGCTTTACAACTTAGTCTTTCTTGTTTTCGTCTTTTACTTCTTCAAACTCAGCATCAACTACATCGTCTGCCTTATGATCAGAACCTTGCGCTTGTTCACCAGCACCTTGAGCTGCTTGTTCGCCGCCTTGTTGTGCATACATACGCTCAGCCATCTTAGAAGAAGCTTCTGTTAAGCTTTGAGTTTTTGCCTCAATTAAAGTTTTATCATCAGATTTTAGTGCTTCTTGTAATTCAGCAATCGCTTTTTCAATCGCCGCTTTTTCATCTGCACTCACTTTGTCACCAGCTTCTTTCATCGATTTGGTCACAGCGTGTATCATGTTGTCGCCCTGGTTACGAGCAGTTACTAACTCATGGAATTTACGATCTTCTTCTGCGTTAGCTTCAGCATCTTTCACCATTTTTTCAACTTCTGCGTCGCTTAAACCAGAAGATGCTTGAATCTTAATAGATTGCGCCTTACCAGTTGCTTTATCTTTTGCAGACACATGCAAAATACCATTCGCATCGATATCAAAGGTCACTTCAATTTGCGGCATGCCACGTGGTGCTGGTGGAATGTCTGTTAAATCAAAACGGCCTAAAGACTTATTGGCTGATGCCATTTCACGCTCACCTTGCAATACATGAATGGTCACTGCTGTTTGACTATCTGCTGCTGTAGAGAAAGTTTGGTTCGCACGGGTTGGAATTGTTGTATTTTTCTCAATTAGCTTAGTCATCACACCACCCATGGTTTCAATACCCAAGGATAACGGGGTAACGTCTAGCAATAATACGTCTTTAATTGCACCGGACAATACTGCGCCTTGAATTGCTGCACCCATCGCAACTGCTTCGTCAGGATTCACGTCTTTACGTGGATCTTTACCGAAGAAATCTTTCACTGCATCTTGCACCAAAGGCATACGTGTTTGACCACCAACTAGAATGACATCGTCAATTTTATCAGTTGATAAACCAGCATCTTTTAATGCAATTTTGCATGGCTCAATAGAACGCTTTACTAAATCTTCCACTAATGATTCTAATTTTGCACGTGTCATTTTCACATTCATGTGCTTAGGACCAGTTGCATCTGCTGTAATATATGGCAGGTTTACTTCTGTTTGTTGAGTAGAAGATAATTCGATTTTTGCTTTCTCAGCAGCTTCTTTCAACCGTTGTAATGCTAATGGATCATTACGTAAGTCAATGCCAGAAGAGCTCTTAAATTCATCAATTAAGTAATTCATGACGCGTTGGTCAAAATCTTCACCACCTAAGAAAGTATCACCGTTAGTGGACAATACTTCAAACTGATGCTCACCATCAACTTCAGCGATTTCAATAATAGAAATATCAAATGTACCGCCACCTAAGTCGTAAACTGCAATCTTACGGTTACCTGGCTTTTTATCCATACCAAATGCAAGTGCTGCAGCAGTTGGTTCGTTGATAATACGTTTTACTTCTAAACCAGCGATACGACCAGCATCTTTTGTTGCTTGGCGCTGTGAATCGTTAAAGTAAGCAGGCACCGTAATAACGGCTTCTGTCACTTCGTGACCCAGGTAATCTTCTGCTGTTTTTTTCATCTTCATTAGCACTTGTGCGGAGACTTGAGGAGGTGCCAAATCTTGGTTTTCAAGTACACGCACCCAGGCATCGCCATTTTCAGCTTTTACAATGCTATAAGGAACAGTTTCTTGCATTTTTTTAACCATCTCGTCTTCAAAACGACGGCCAATTAAACGCTTAGCTGCATAAATGGTGTTTTTAGGATTGGTAACCGCTTGGTGCTTAGCAGGCTGTCCAACGCGAATTTCATTGTTATCAAGATAAGCTACGATAGAAGGTGTCGTACGCGCGCCTTCCGCATTTTCAATTACTTTTACCTTGTCGCCTTCCATTACAGCAACACAAGAATTAGTGGTACCTAAGTCTATGCCTATGATTTTATTTGTAGCCATGTTTTTCTCCGCAATAAGATGATCTATTTTCTACATAAGGGCGTTTTAGCATTTTTCAACACATTAATTTACGGTTGAAACCACCACTAGCGCCGGACGAATTAATCTATTATTCAAGGTATAACCTTTTTGTAGCACCGCCACGACTGTATTTGGTGGGGAATTAGGATCTACCTGAGTGGAAATAGCTTGTTCAAATTCTGGGTTAAATGGCTGGCCAACTGGATTGACTTGACTCACACCAAATTTCTCCATGGAGGAGTAAAACATTTTTAGTGTTAAATCAACACCTTCAATAACAGAAGCCGCTGCATCACGCATGGATTCTGGAACGCTGTTAGCGCATTGTTCAAGGCCATCAATAATAGGGATTAGCTCAGACACAAACTTTTCCAAAGCAAATTTATGGGCATTCGCAACATCACGCTCAGCACGGCGAGTAGCATTATCACTCTCAGCCTGCATACGCAAAATACGCTCCCAGTGCTCGTTTGCTTTTTGCTCTGCTTCACCCAACTTCTGTAAGGCTTCTTCATAGCTTAGCTCAGAGGTTGCATCATCAAACGGTTCATTCTGATCCGGCCTTTCTTTTGACATTCATTATTCTCCTATTTATCTCATACCGAGCATATAAGGGCTGAAGTGGTATTTTTCAACACTTAACTACATTACAATAGGGAAACTCATTTACTAAGAGATGCGATCATGGCTAGAGCGTTTAACACTGTGGGTATTTTAGGACGTATTAAAACACCAGGGATTAAGGAAACCCTAAAGGCTCTAGTCCAATTCCTAGAAAGTATAGATCAAAAATTCATCATCGACGCGGAAACTGCCAGCACCTTAGACGATAGCAGCCACCCAGGCACGCCCAGGGATGAACTTAACAAACAATGCGATCTTATCATTGTTATTGGCGGTGATGGCAGCTTATTGCGCGCAGCACATCAAGTTATTAATGATGAAATCCCACTGCTAGGCATTAATCGAGGACGACTAGGTTTCCTAACTGACATTCCACCGACACAACTTACTAAAATTAAAGCAATTTTAGACGGTGAATATAGCTTAGAAAAACGCTTTTTAATCACCGCAAGCGTACATCATCAAGGAAATTTTTTAGGCGAAAATAATGCCTTAAATGAAATTGCACTTATCCCCGACTCAGTCCCTCACATGAATGAATTTGAAATCTATATTGATGATCAATTTTTATGCAGCCAGGATTCGGATGGTGTCATTATTGCGACCCCCACCGGTTCTACTGCTTATGCCTTATCAGGTGGTGGGCCTGTCTTGCATCCTCAGCTAGATGCCATGGTTATCGTACCCATGTTTCCGCACACTCTCAGCATTAGACCGATAGTGATTGAAGGCAATCACACAATCAAAGTCAAGATTGCACCCGATAATGGCACCACACCACGCATTACAGCAGATAGCCAAGATTTTATTAATACACCGCCTGGCAGCGAAATCACCATACGCAAGCATGAAAAACGATTACACCTCATACACCCTCGTGATTATGACTACTATGAAGCACTACGTAGCAAACTACACTGGGGTCGTAAACTTAACTACTCGGAATAACAGCCATGTTAAATCAGATCCATATACGCGATTTAGCGACGATAGAAGAATTACAATTACACCTAAATGATGGCAGCACAATGATTACTGGTGAAACAGGCGCTGGGAAATCCATCTTTATTGAAGCGATTGAACTTGCGCTCGGTGGGCGTGCATCATCTAACCTTATTCGTCCTGGTAAAGAAAAAGCTGAGATCACCCTAGGGTTTGACATTACCAAGTTCCCTAAAGTAATCGAACATTTAAAAGAACTAGATCTTTATCACGATGCTGCCGAATGCTTAATTAGACGTGTCATAACCAGTGATGGACGCTCACGCTGCTACGTGAATGGCTCGCCATCCACTTTACCCTTAGTAAAAGAACTAGGGGAAACATTATTCCACCTACATAGTCAACATGAACAACAAGTGTTACTCAAAGCAGAAACTCAGCGCGATATGCTAGATCGCTATGCTGATCATGCACTATTAGTCAACGCCGTTAAACAACTAGCAGAAAGTTATCGTCAAATTGAAAGCGACATTCACACATTGCAAGAAAAAACCCGCGAACGCATGGAAAGAAGTGAGTATTTACGCTTTCAATTGGAGGAACTAACCCAGCTAAAACTTTCAGCTGGTGAGTGGGAAACCTTGGAAGCTGAGCACAAACGCTTAGCAAATGCAGAAGAACTAATGCGCCACATTCAATCCGCCAACCAAATTTTAATGGATAATGAAGACAGCAATATTGCCTCTCAATTAAATGAAGTACGCCGCTTACTAGACGGTATTGCCCCTGTGGACCCTATTGCAAAAGAATGGCTAGATACTCTGCATTCTGCACATATACTCATTACTGACCTAGCATCTGAATTGCATAGTTATTTAAGCAATACCGAACTAGACCCTGAAAAATTACAAGCGACTGAAGAGCGCGTCAGTGTAATTTTTAACTTAGCACGCAAACACAAAATCGCACCCGCTGAATTGTATGCTTTTCAAGAACGTATTACAGCAGAACTTGATGCCCTAAATACCAGCGATGAAGACCTCTCACAGCTAAAGAATAAACTTACTCAAATAGAGCAAGACTATCATCAGGCCGCCAAAAAATTAACGGCTAGTCGCCAGAAAGCCAGCATTAAATTAGAGGAAGAGATTACAAATACAATACGCTCTCTATCATTACCGCATGGCGACTTCCATATTGAACTAGAAAGTGATACCAGTTCCTTATCACCTTACGGACATGAAAAAATTATTTTTCTTATTAAAACCAATCCTGACCAACCGCTACAATCACTCAAGGTAATATCAGGTGGTGAACTATCCCGTTTAAGCCTAGCTGCCCACTTAGCGCTGGCACACCGCACTAGCATCCCTACTCTTGTATTCGACGAGGTTGATACCGGATTAAGCGGAGCCACTGCAGAAAAAATTGGCCGGTTGCTACGCAAACTGGGCAATTCCTATCAGGTGTTTTGTGTCACCCATCAAGCCCAGGTAGCTGTCTGTGGCCACCATCATTTATTTGTCGAAAAATACTTTATCGATAAAACAACACACACCCGCTTACGCTTGCTGGATACACAAGAACGCACTCAAGAAATGGCAAGAATGTTAGGTGGTGAAAAAATCACAGAAAAGACCTTGGCGCATGCCAAAGAAATGTTGGATACCATTACTTAATCGTTAGCTCAGACGTTGTTGCATAAATACTGGTTTATGCAACAACTATCACCCTTGTATTAGCAGGGGCATTGTTGCAGATTTTCCTTCCATCTTATCGTGGCGCGACTTGATCGCGCCATCCAGGCAGGCAATGCCAAGCTGGATCCCCCGCCTTCGCGGGGGACGACGAGGTTGGCGGGAATTCCTGCTAGCAGGGACAGCGACTCCCGCTAACCACCCCGAGCAGCTAATAAACTAACTCTTTATTAGGCTATTAATTTTTGCATAATAAATAGCCTTCCAGCCCCAAACCAGATGTAAAAATCCTATTTATTAACACTCAACCCACTACCTAAACCACTCCTACTATTGCAATTCTATATCCCTATCCTAAGAGGTATTTGGAATTAACTGAGTATCGTTGTACCCATGGGCAATGGCGTTAAACAAGTCATCCCAACTATTAATTAAATACTCCCTAAACATGCCCCGCATTTTTTCCCATAAACTCGTTCGGGATTTAAATTTAGCCCGTGCCTTTTTAAATAAATGACAACTTAGCTCTTGCACCTGATCAACTAAAAAGGCCAGTAACATCAACATACCAAACACCGTGCAAAGATGTTGATAGCCATGCCCAAAATTGTGAGAGAAGTGGTAGTTCTGATTTTTGAGTGTGTTAAACGTATTATTTTCAATGCGCCAGTTAGAGCGGCCTCCTCTCATAATATCAAAAACATTGTCATGGGTGGCTTGGATATCAGTGATCCAGCTAAAATGCTGAATTTTACCCTTCTTGTCAGTTTCCCAATATTCAATAAAGTTGGTTCTAAAATCAGGGTGTTTTTTGTTTAGCTGAACTTGATTAAGATAGCGGTAACGATGTGTTTTTCCATCTTCTGTTTGATGCTCATGTTCAGTACAAACGGATTGGTTTGCTAAGTTAAATAAAAATTTATGATCAGTCGGCTTAACACCAATAATGTATCTCATATTGAGTGCTTGCAAATCACTTAAATGGGGCACGTTAGAAGCAAGCCCATCCTCTACAACAATGAGTTTGAGGTGGGGATGCTCTCGTCTAGCATCAGCATACAATCGCCTTGACGCGTTACGTTCACAGTCATTTTTATCCGCACCGTCTGTTTTCATGATGGGTTCGGGCGCTAATGGCAGAACGATTTTCTGATCAGGATGAACAATTGCGGCACAAAACATATTGTGATAATACGTAGCTTTTTCTTCTGGACAGACAACCCTATGGTGATCAAACATCACCAATCTAACCTCTTCTTTGCCTTTTCCAGCCAAAGATCTCAACGTTTGATTGGCCAGTATAGCTTGCAGCCCATCAATAGCCTCAACCCTGACATCAAGCAATCTGCTGTGGTAATAGGGTTAGACCTTTAAATCGCTGCTGGCGAACGATGTTAGACGTGTTACATGAAAGACAGCTTACCTTATCTCGCAAGAAAACCCGTATGGGTGAGGTGAGTAAGGGCTTTCATTTCCTTGGTGTATTTTATTCTCCGACGCAACCGGAGGGTAACACCGCTGCGATGCCTGCGAATGATATTATTATCATACCCACGCAAAATGACCAAAATTTGTGTAATGGGGGGGGGTAGAATGATTTTTTCTCATCAGCAGGTTGCTTTACAAATGATTCCTCATGCGAGGACATTAAGAAAAGCCCGTCTGCAAGTCATGAGTATGGTAACCGATGGGTTATCTGCCCAACAAATCAGAAAATATCTTGCTAGATGGATCCAGTGGTGGAGTGGAACAGTAGATGAATGGAGAAAAAGCAGGCTAATCGAATGGTTTTGTAAGGCCTGTTTGCCTATAACACCCGCGGCTCATATTGCCGCGTTGTTCACGTCAGTTTAGAGAATCACGCACCTGGACGATTGACCATTATTGTGGTCGGGCTGTCTTGACTTCTCTGCAATTGGCTGCATAATTCTCGTATATTTGCTGTTTTTGCTTGACATAAGTTTTCCAAACGGGGCCGCGATTGGCAGGGTGCCACGAGCCGTCGCCAGCGCCACCCCCAACGCCGATGCCCCCGCATAATCAACACCAAGCCCCGCCAAGAAATCCCGCGCGGAACGATAAAAATCAATCTGCTTTTCTTGACCATCAAGGTAGGATAGTAATTTGAGCGCAGCTGCACGTGCTTGAATACTTGCTCCGTTTTCAACAACATCCCATAAGCCTTGACAGAAAATCTTAGCGGTTTCTGGCGATAATAAGCTCTGGATTGCTCCAATCACCTTCACACAGTAAATATCTCGCTGTTCCCAACTTTGGAATTGATTAAATAAATACACATAACGTTTATAAGCTGCATATAACAACAGCTCCACATCCCAGTATCCATCCTCTAATCCTTCTCCCAGTT
>CAYZRM010000006.1:0-50754 GCA_964480845.1 uncultured Coxiellaceae bacterium
ATAAATTATTAGATGAAAAAATTATTTCTCTATTTGAAAAACACCATCATCGTTAGCGTGTGCTTTCTTGATTCAACTGATTTGAAATGCCGACCTTCACGAATAGCAGCTTCTGTTTGCTGTACCCATTTCTTGGCATCAGTGAGACGCTTGAATGATGCTGTTTGCGGGGGAAAGCCTCTTAGTCGCACTCTAACGCGATATTGGGCTGAACCATCTACCTTGCTAACACGTTTTTCTATCGTTGCCATGCTGCCACGCTCCTACTCAGATTGTTAGATACATCTGTCTGTAAGGGCAGGCTTTGAGGTTCTAACAATCCCGTGACTGTTATTTAGAAGTGTCCCATTTTTGGCTACGTTAGCTCGAAAACAAACCAAAAATTAAATTGTACTTTTATAATTACTTGATTCTATTCAAGCTGGCGATGGGACTCGAACCCGCGACCTGCTGATTACAAATCAGCTGCTCTACCAACTGAGCTACGCCAGCACTAGATTGGAAACAGAATTATATGAATATACAGGAAAATAGCAAATGATTTTACACGTCATTCGCTATTTTCTTTTATGAGGGGAAAAGATTTCAGCTTGATTGACTTGAGAATCAGACTCCTTTGCCCTAAATAGTCCAAATAAACGGCGAGGTTTGACCATCGTATTGTCATTTTCTGCTGAGGCTAGGACGCTAACCTGCTCTTTCCATGCATCATTTTTTATCTGACGCTCAAGCTCATGTATGGCATCTTGCACACTAAACTGCGCAGGTACATCAGGCACTCTACCATTCAAACTATCCTGCAAAATACGTTCCTTTACTTCTGGAATATCGCGATAATCCCTTAAGGAACGAAGTTTAAAATTATTTTCAATATATTTTTCAAATAGTTGGCTATCTTCAATCATGCTGCACCCCTTGCTCTACTGTTTGCATGTACCACTCTTTCTCACCCCCCTTCTCCCAAGCAAATCGGGCAAGGGTCTCTCTAACCATGCGTGTAGCAGGGCGACCGAGCAAATCATAGTACCAAAATTGAAATGGCTGATGGCTTAAATCAACTTTAATTAACGACTGTTGATTGCCTTGCTGAAACAGTATGTATTGTTTAGATGTTTGATTTATCAATAAATTGTCAAGCACACTACGCAACCCTTCTGGGCCATAGACCTTGATATAATCGCTTGATAACTGATCGTAATCCATCACACCTACCTTTATTGAAACTATATGTTTAGTGTATTTAAATCGCCTTAAGAGAACATTAAAATAATGCGAATTGGTGGTTTTCTACGCAAGTCTAGTCATTATCTTACAAGGCTTATCGGTAATAGATGGAATTTCTGGCCTATACAGCGTGTAGCCAGCATGTAATGCGGGCTCGTTCTCTCAACTTGAAGACACAAACCCGCCACATGACTAATTACCTAAATCATACTCGACAATGAGTGGAGCATGGTCAGAAAAACGCTCTTCTTTATAAATATCCACGGACTTAATAGCAGACCTTAAATTAGGTGTCACGATTTGATAATCAATGCGCCAACCAACATTCTTCTGCCAAGCTTGGCCACGATGCGACCACCACGTATATTGTTCCGCCTCTTGATTAACCACGCGGAAGGCATCCACAAAACCCATTTGATCAAATAACTTATCAAGCCATGCACGCTCTTCCGGCAAAAATCCAGAATTTTTCCTATTCGTTTTCCAATTCTTTAAATCGATTTCTTTATGCGCGATATTCCAATCACCACATAAAATCAACTCCTGTCCCTTTGCCTTTAAACCATCTAAGTAAACCGCATATTTATCTAAAAAATCATACTTTACATCTTGACGACCTTCACCCGAAGTACCTGATGGCAAATAAAGAGAAGCCACCCATACTTTACCCAAATCAACTGCCACATAACGGCCTTCTTTATCCGCCACCTCCCAACCCAAGCCAGTCACTACATTTTGCGGCTTTACCCGAGAAAAAACCGCAACGCCACTATAACCTTTCTTCTCTGCATAATGATAATAAGCGTGATAACCTTCCAAACGAAACTGCTCATCCACCAAATCGGCCTCTTGTGCTTTTAACTCCTGCACACAAACCACATCCGCATCTTGCTTTTGCAGCCAGACAAAAAAGCCTTTACGAACGGCAGAACGTATACCATTTAAATTTGCTGTAATTACTTTCAATCTTAGTTACCTATTAATTTTTTTAAAAATTTACCTGCCTCACCTGGCACTTTATCCACTTCTTGACTGATTTTATCCCTTACCTTTTCAAGATGTTGCTTTAAAATAAATTTATTTATCTCTGTCATATCCAAACGCACATCAGGCTTACCCACATCTCCAATCACTAACACGGGTATTTCCCAATTTGTCTTAACATTTTCAGGACTAACGTTTAAAGATAAATTCATCGTATTGTAATTAAGATTAATCTCGCCAGTTGCAATCGCCTTTAATGATGGGGTAACTAACTGCATATCATTAGTGCCAACCACACCATTTTTTATAACAAGATTACCATTAAGACTGTTAAACTGGGTTTGTGCAATCTCCTCAGGCACGGGTATAGCTTGCTTATTAATCAGTGCATCTGCTGCCATCACAAAATAATTTAAATTGATACCTTCTAGCACACCTTGCTGGATATCGAGAGAGCCCATTCCATTCAAGCTTGCAAAAATATCGCGCTTACTAGCCCCTTGTGCCCTTGCCTTTAATGCCACACGCGCAACACCAGCCAACTTCACTCTACTCTCGGCGCCATTAATATCATTGAGTAAAGATTTAAGCTGCACCCTATCAACCAAAACATCCCAATCCCACAATGGCTGACTAGTTGTTAAATTTTTTCCGTGTGCAAGACCTGTTAGCCTACCCTCATAAAGCTTTGCACTAATAGGATTAAGTGTTAACTGTTGCGCACGCCAATTCATATCAACAGAGACATCTTGCAATTGCAATTTAGATAAACTGGCTTTTGCAATACGCAATTCACCGCTAATATTTTCTGGATTCTGCACTAATGCAGTCAGCTTTGTTGCAATCGTCACATCATACAAATCAAGAAAAGGTGATATTTGTTTGGGCGCTTTTAAACTCATATGAGCAACATGTATGCCGAACACTGGATAAAGACGCCAAGATAGCTGGCCCTCTATGGCTAATTGGTAATCTGTCTTTTTCGCTACTTCGTTAATTAAAACAGGCTTTAATCGGTTAGGATCCACCAAAAAACTTAGACTGATTAATGCTGCCGCCAAGAGTGCTATTAATAAAACAACAATGCCTAATATTATTTTGATTGCTTTCATTTAGTTTTCCCGAGAGTTAAATACATCACGCTTAAATAAAGGCTGGACTGGCCGCGCATTTCCACCCCCCATCGCTTGCCTTAACTGCTGAATTTGAGCAGGAGAAGCGGTAATTGATGTGGACATTATCACCCAATTCACCCCTTCTGAACAAGGTGGTGTTGTAAGCGAGCCTTGGACATAATAGTAATTATTACTTTCTGGCAACAAATCAGCTGGATTAATTGATTGATTAGCAATTAAAGCAGACTGACCGTGCTCTTTTGGCAAATAGTTGATAATAGTTTGCAATGCAGAATTCGCAAGGCCTGACTTAACAAAAACAGCCAACACCAATACTTTCCCAGCAGGGCCTTGATGGACGAAATGAATTTCTAAAGGATAATCTTGTCCGTGCCACAGGTTCTCACTAGGCGAATGAAAATGTAACTGTAGCAAATGGTAATCAACATCATTAAAATCTATTTTTTCTAAAGCGGGTTTTTGTGGAAAGTTTAACTGTATGCTATGGCCATCATTAATAATCAATTGATCTACACCTAAAGAAAGCTCTGTTTGGCCGTCATTAACTATATTTAATGGTGCATTTTGATACCTAATAGCAAGATCATATGACATACTTTTTATATGTTTTGGAATATCAATAGGTGATTGCTGCTTACCTGTAGCACACAAGGTAAATGCAGGATTTAACTGCGACCAACGTTGCGGACCAATATTACCCTTATAGCCCCAGCTTGTCGTGACACCAGCATCAATAAAAGCAGCTTGCACACCAGCCACTAAACCTAATGCGGCAACTGCTAAGAAAATTGATTTTGTTAATTTATACATATCAGCTAGCCCTACCCATACCATCACTCAAAAATGGCGCAACCCATAGACAGATGGGTTGCGCATCGCGTTAGCAGTTACTAGTATTAATTGCCACTTTGCTAAATGCAGCCTTAACGGTCTTAACATCGTACTGATGATCTTTTGCTGCCTGCACCACACCACAAGCCGCTTGCGCAAAGGTTGTATTAGATGTCCAGTAATGAGCATTTGCCTGCACCATCACATCAAATGCTTTTTTAGTATCCCAGCCTTTGCTAGTCGCAAGATAATAGAAGAAATGATTATAAACACCACTACTATGATGCACATCAAGCAACCCCCAACCATATTGATCAGCGCTATCAATCGAGCAACCCCAACCAGGCCAACCCCAAGCACCACAATCTTTACTTGGTTGATCCATATAACGCAGTGCCTGACCTTCCCCTTTAAAAATCTCCTCGCCTATCGTCCAATTATTTTTACCATAAGCATAATATTCAGCCGCCGCAGCTGCCATATCAGAAAAAGATTCATTCATGCCGCCAGATTGGCCGGTATACGTCAAATTAGAATGCTGCTCAGTAAAACCATGACTTACTTCATGAGCAGCCACACCCAAGGAAGTTAATGGGTACAATACTGATCCACCATCACCAAAGGTCATCACCTCACCATCCCAGTAAGCATTTTCCAAACCACGCTCATGCACAATCATAGTCAACATCATAGGGCTGCCATCAGCCTTCACTAAAGCAGGCACACCATACCACTGCTGATACATACCTTTGATAACAGCACCTGCATATAAGGCATCATTGGCCGGAGAGTAAGCACCATTAACAGCATCAAACTGGCCACTCCAATAAACACCATTGTGCTTTGCATCTGATTCTTTACAAGAAAATTGGGCAATATCACTATTACTAGACATATCTCTCACAGTCACTTCATCATTTTGCAAGTAACAACGATTCAAATGATCATCTCTGCGAATTTTTAAACTAGACAAGTTACCACTTAAACCATCATAGATTAACTTACCCATTTTTTCATTACCGCCAAAACCACCACCCAGTGTTTGGTTTTCTAATGTCTTAATATCATTCCAACTTAAGTATGATTGCAAAGATTGGGCATCCAAAATAGCTACCGGCATTTCTGGCAATACACCCTCTTTAATAGGCGCCGCTTTAAAGCTCACACGATAAGCCCAATGCGCTGTGTGTGCATCATCAACATAAACGATCAGCTCTACATGCTTATGCGTGATATCAACATGACCGCCAATTTTATGCTCGTAACTTGCCACTGCCGTAGCCAGTGCTTTATCAGACTGATCAGCAGTTAAGAACATTGCTGGCACATTCTGTAAATCTGTCGCCAAATTAGCGAAAACCATACCATTCATGGTAGCTGATTTATTCGCTAGACTAGCTAATGCCAAGCTAGAGTGTCCCGCATTAGGAATATGCACTACACCTTCACCACCCCAAACACGATAACCCTGATATGTTTGCTGCACACGGACATGCAAAGTCTGATTAAAATCAGTAGAACGCTTCACCTCTTGTGTTTTTGTGTCCGCCTGCAACATAGCAGCTGGGTGAGTTAGAATAGAAAGTGGCTGCTTAGCCAAATCAATTGCTGTTGCCGCATAAGCAGATGATAAATTTAGTAAAATTGCTGGCAAAACAGCCAGCCTATATAAATTCTTTTGCATATTAAGTTCCCACTAAAATAAAAAACAAATCCTTTAAACGGACAAATGATATAGCGATTCTATGGGAAGTAAAACTGGCAAAAATTGTCCAGAGGGGCAATCAACACCAGTTTGCCTGGTGTTGATTGACTTAAGCCTTAGTGTGGCTTAGATGCAAAACAAGAAGCAACATCAATTTTAACGACGTTAAATGCCTTGATAACTTGATTCACCGAATAACCATAATCACCAGCAGCTTTAATCACGCCACAAGCTGCATTAGCGTAAGAGGTAGTTGGCGTCCAGTAATTCATATTTGCTTGCACCATCACATCAAACGCTTTTCTAGTATTCCAGCCGTCAGAATTTGCTAAGGTATAGAATACGCGGTTAAAAATACCACTGGTATAATGCACATCAATATAAGAAGAATATTGACTCATATCATCAATAGAACAAGACATGCCTGGTGTTTGGCCATCCTCGCAATCACGGCTAGGCTTATCCATATAACGCAACGCCTTACCTTCTGCTGCGATATCACCTAAGCCTACCAAATAATCAGTATGACCATACGCATAATATTCAGCAGAAACACCTGCCATATCAGAAAATGCTTCATTCAAACCACCTGACTGCCCATAGTATTGCAAATCAGAATGCTGCTCAGTGAAACCATGTGCAATCTCGTGACCGACTGTATCTAATTGGGTAAATGGATTGAACTCGCTATCCATCAAACTATCTCCAAATAGGGCATAAGAACCAGCCCAATAAGCATTGGTATCAGGCGCATGCACAACAACAGGCAGTTTCATAGGCTTACCATCTTTAACCAGCATAGGCACATGGTACCAATCCATAAACATATCGTAAGTCACTTTTGCACCGAATAGAGCATCATTACTTGGTGAATACGTTGTATCTACCATGTCATCATTATCGTGCCAATATACATTATTATGCTCTGCATTGGGTTTGTCACATGCATAAGTCATTTCCTTACGACCACGCCTATCATCTTTAATGGTCACTAAGTCATTTTTTAGATAGCAAAGCTTTTTCTTATCATCACGCATGATTTGCAATTTAGGCGCAGCGATACCATCGAATACCTTTTTGCCTACCTTATGATTACCACCTAAACCACCACCATCGGCTTTTTCCAAATGCTTTACATTGTTCCATTGTTGATAAACAGTAAAATCAATTGCATCTACAATAAAAGTTGGACGCGCAGGAATCATGCCAACATCATTATTGATTAAGAAGCTCGCCAGAAATGCCCAATGTGCCTTCTGATGATCATCAATATACACCATCAACTGTGCGGTTGATTGCTCTGCTGTTATTTTTTTACCGACTTCTTCTTGATAAAGCTTGATGATTTGTGCAATTACTTTATCCTGCTGTGCCGCATTAAATACATAAGCCGGTGTGTTTACTAAATCTTGAGATAGATTTTGATAAGTAACACCATTCATGGTCGCAGCCTTATTAACAATCTGAGACCATGGCTTAGTTGCCTTCCCTGCACCAGGTACATGCACTACTGCATCAGCACCCCAAATAGGATACCCCTGATAGGTTTGTTTAACACGGACATGCAAGGTATTATTAAAATCGTTTGCACGACCAATCTCTTTAATATCAATTTCGCTAGCTCCCTTACCTGGCTGCTTTACAAGCGCCATAGGTGAGAGATGATCCAATTCCACAGGCACTGCCGCATATGCTGGTAATGATACTAATAGCGCACTTAGTAATGTTAATTTTAATTTCATAAGTCATTCCTTATATGATTTCTGATGTTACACAATTACTGATATCTATTTTTACATCAGCAAAGGCTTTCTTAATCGCAACTGCACTATACTTATGATCCGCTGCTGCTTTTAATACTCCACATGCTGCTTGTTTAAAGTTAACAGAAGACGTCCAATAATTTTTATTGGCCGTTACCATCACATTAAATGCTTTCTTAGCGTTCCATCCCTTAGAGGTGCCTAACAAATAAAAGAAATGATTATAAACACCACTACTATAGTGGACATCTAAACCAACGTGATATTCATCAGCCGAATCAATTGACCGACCATCTTTACTTGGCTGATCCATATAACGTAATGCTTTGCCTTCTTTTTTATAAATCTCTGGACCTATTTGCCAAGAATTTTTCTTGTAGGCAAATAATTCAGCCGCTTGAGCCGCCATATCCGAATAAGCTTCATTTAAGCCACCTGATTGGCCATAGTAATTTAGATCAGAATGCTGCTCAGTAAACCCATGACTGACTTCATGTGCAGCCACACCTAGTGATGTCAACGGATAAAAAGTGGATGCACCATCACCAAATGTCATTGTAGAAGTAACATGGTCCCAATATGCATTTTCATAGTTGCGACGATGCACAACCATATTCAAACGCATCAACTTACCATCTTTGGTTGTCAATACAGGGACGCCATACCATTTCTTATACATATCTTTAATTACTGTTCCACCAAATAAAGCATCATCACTTGGGGAATAACCATCATTAACTGCATCTTCTTCGCCATGCCAGTAAACATTATGGTGCTCATGATCAGGTGCCTCACAATGAAAGGAAACTGGATCGCCACTTGCACTCGCCTGTACATCAGGATCTTCATCAGGATCATCGCTAAATGTATAGTTTCTAACAGTGACATCATCATTTTCCAAATAGCACATAGCTGATTTTGCATTACGTTTAATACGTAAAGATGCTAGATCACCTTTTAAGCCATCGTATATCAATTTACCCATCTTGGCATTACCACCAAAACCACCACCCTTTACATTATCTCCAACAATTGTTTTGATATTATCCCACTTCTGGTAAATTTCGCCTGTTTTACTATTGATAATGTATGACCAACGCTCGGGCTTCTCTCTGGAAGAGTTAGCTGCAACATAGAAGCTAATTAAATACGCCCATTGCGCTTTATTATTTTGATCTATGTAGACAATTAAATCTGATTTTTTCTGGCCGATGTGGTTGATAGCAGCGTTTTTCTTAGCATCATTAATCGCAAGCGCAACCTGCTGATTCTGCATGAACGATTGTGGTGGCACGCCCAAATCCGCGCTTAGATTTTGATACACATTACCATCCATGTCCGCATTTGGAGCAGATTTGAAAATAACCTGTAATGCTTGCGCACCTAGATTTGATCCATTTCTCACATGAACAACCGCATCAGCACCCCAAACTTTATAACCTGCATACACCTGTTGCACACGCACGTGCAAAGTATTATTTTTATCTATCGTACGACTTAGCTCTTGCATACCATCACGAGCAGCGACAACACCACCTTCAGGCATGATCGATTGCAAAACTGCTATTTTTTGTTGGCCTAGATCAATTGGCTTAGCAGCTAATACAGGATTAGCAATCACTGGCAAAATAGTCAACAAAACAGCAGATAATTTGAATTTAATATCCTTTCCCATAACAACCTCTTTATCCATAAGAAAACATTTAGATAGGCATTTGCTTTGTTTGAATGAGCAGAAAAATGAAGTGGCTACAACTCTATGCCTGGCAAGATGGAAAGTAAAGTATTCTTTTAGAAAAGTTACTCAGGGGATGCATTAAAATGATCAATCAATGATTCAACTGTGTTTAAAGAGGCAATATCAATAGCAACGGCTAAACCGATTCGCTTCAACAAAATGAATCGATAACAAGCGTTAAGATTTTTTTTATCAGATGCCATAATATTTATCCATGCGGATGCTTTAGGTATAATAAAATGCCTGCTAATTAGCCGTGATCGATGAAGAATGGCCTGGATACGCAATAAACTGTCTCTATCCAACTCTGATATCTCAAAGGATAAGGTAGCAGCAAGCCACATCCCAATAGCCACCGCCTCTCCATGCAGTAACACTTGATAATTGAAATATGACTCCAATGCGTGACCAAATGTATGGCCGAAATTTAACAACTGACGCAAACCATTCTGCTCTCGTTCATCAGCTCCAACAATGGCAGCCTTAAGCCTGACACACTGCTCAACCATATATAACAAAGCTGCCTCATTGCGATGCAAAATAGCTGCCATATTATCCTCTAGCCAAGCAAAAAAATTAGCGTCTGCAATCAATCCATACTTAATCACTTCCGCTAATCCAGCTATAAATTCACGCTCAGGTAAACTTGCCAAAAACCTCACATCACTTAACACAACCTGAGGCTGATAAAATGCTCCCACTGCATTTTTAATTGATCCCAAATTGACACCTGTCTTACCGCCTACAGCTGAATCAACCTGAGCAATTAATGTCGTTGGGATTTGTACAAATGGAATACCTCTATAAAAAGTTGATGCAGCAAAACCAACAATGTCGCCAACAACACCACCACCCCAAGCAATTAATACTGTTGTTCGCTGACACTTGAGCCTAACCAATTCGCCAAGCAGCCATTGCCAAGTTTCTATATTTTTATGCTGCTCACCATCCGGCAATAAAATGGTTTGAAAATCTACTGAAGACAACAAATGCGACAAGAAATGCGGGTGAAGCGCCAGAATCTTTGCTTGAGTAACGACCACTATTTGCTTAGCGACAAAAAGAGAAGTAAATTCGCACGATGCCATGTCAGAAAATATATGAACAGGATAAGACTGTTGTGCTGTCTCTACAATGATGGTGGCCGATGTCATACCTTACCGCCTAACCACCTTAAAATATCGTCACACACTTCACGTACAGAACGATGATCAGTGACGACGGTGAAATCAGAAATCTCATCATAATAAGGTTCGCGCTCTCGCCACAACTGTACCAACACCTCTTGCGGGTTTTCACCCTGCAATAGAGGACGTTTTTTATCACGCTTTAGACGATCAAGCTGAGTCTCTAGCGAAACTTCCATATAAATAACCGTCCCACGTTGGCGCAGATAGTCCCGCACTTCTGGCGTCTCAACACAACCACCGCCGGTTGAAAGCACCAAATTAGATAATGAGCTCAACTCATCAATTACCTTCATCTCCCGCTGACGGAAACCAGCAATACCCTCAATATCAAATAACCAATGAAGACTCACCCCCATGCGCTTTTCAATTTCTTCATCAGAGTCATAAAAATCTTTATTTAGCATTTTAGCCAATGCTCTACCAACGCTGGTTTTGCCAGCGCCCATAGGGCCAATTAAAAATATATTATTTCGTCCAGTATTCATCGCGCTTCACATAATAGTTGGTGTTACAAAAATGAGTAATTCTCGTTTAGCTTCACGAGTCGTTTGCTGGGTAAATAACCAACCCAATAATGGCAGATGACTTAGAAAGGGCACACGTTGCTGCCCTTTCTCATAATTGTTTTCGTAAATCCCGCCTAACACAATGGTCTCACCAGATTTACCCAATATATTCACCATCATTTTCCTAGTATTAATCGTTGGCACACCTTGCACCATCTTATTACTAGGCCGATCTTGATTAATTTGCAATTGTAACAAGACCTTGCCACCAGGCAAGACTTGAGGCGTCACCCTCAAACCTAACACCGCTTTTTTAAACATAACAGCTGTGCCACCACTTTCACTCACCTCTTGATAAGGCACTTCCTCACCTGATTCTATCACAGCAGCTTGCTGATTGGCTGTATATAAACGTGGACTAGAAATTAATTCTGCGTAGCCAGCCTCTTCCAAGGCAGCAAGCTTAACATCCAGCAACGAGCCATCTGCCAGCGAAGCAACAGCAACACTATACCTCCCGAGAGAACCCCCTAACGACTTACCACGCCCCTCGCTTTTTAATCCAAACTGCAGCCCTAATGCCTTTTCTTGATCATGATCAATACTAACCAACTTAGCCTCAATCACCACTTGTTGCACAGGTATATCAACCTTTTGTATTAATGCCTTCACACAGGCCATATTAGCATCAATATCTTGCACAAATAATGTATTTGTACGCTCATCAACGCGTACCTGACCACGCTTAGATAATAACCCAGCCTGCTCTTTACGCAACAAATCTGCCACGTCACTAGCTTTGGCATAGTGCATTTGTATCATCACTGTCTCTAGCTCAGCATTTTCGTCAAACAACCTATGCCACTTACCTTCTTCTTGTTTTTGTTTAATTAACTCAGCAAAAGGCGCCACATACCACACCTCGCCAATCTCCCACTTGGCCAATCCATTTGTTGCCAATAACGCATCAAATGCTTGCCTAGCATCTGCCTGCTGCAAGTGCAACGTGGCTGTACCAACCACAGCGGGGCTCACTACAACATTTTGCTTTAATGATTTCGCCAATAACTGTATTGCTTCTGGCAAATAAAGCTGACTTGCAGATAAAGTAATAGGCATAGTAAGTGCATAGCTGGCCCGTAAAAATAAAAAAAAGAATACGACTAACCCCACTCGATTGCTCAACATATCACTCCTCATTTATACCTAATTAGCTCATTATTTATGCGAGCTAAAACACCTTGTGATGAAACATCCACTACTTTAGCCCGCTCTTTTCCAATCACCTGACCTTTCTCTATGGTTAAAAACCGACCGTCCGCCATTCTCACCACAGCCTGAGCTTTATCTCCCTGCAATAGATAAGCGAGCATATGCATACCTTGCACTGAAGAAAGTTCATTTATTTTTTCAGGATAAGCATATCTAGTCTGGCAAAACGCGCTCACCCTAGGGATGGTAATTGCTTTAATCTGAGTTTTTTCTGCGGGCAGCCATAATATATCGCCCTCAAACAATAAATGCCGACTATCATCCGCGGGTATTTTCAAATCAGCTGACAATAGTATGAATGAAGATGAAACATGAATAGCTTGAATCAAAGTAAGCACCGATAAATACTGCGCCGATGCAACAAAATGGACAAGCTCACCTCCACCCGCCAATGTTTTTTTACCTAACATCAATGTTTTAATCTGAACATCACAACTAGCCATCATGCGATATAAACTAGCGATATCTTGCTTTTCCTTATCCTTTCCTAATGGATATGCCGCCTGAAGAGGTACGCTTTTCTTCTTCTCAAGTTCTTGCATTTTATCTAAGATCATCGATTGCAAGTGCCTACTTTCCTGCCATCTAGGTAACACATCACACACACCAACGCCTAGCATCAAGAGAAAAAGCAATATCGTGAAATAGAACTGCCATTTACTTAGCATAGCGTTTCTTCTGCTCGAGTAAATCAACGTGAGGCAATGTAGCCCGCACATCAAAGATTAATCCTCCGCCTGGCTCTGCGCGTAATTGGTGAATAGAAAATAGGTAAGGTAGTTGATGCAGCACCTCTGTTAATTGATCAGTAGAACTAGTATTACCAAATAGTCGTACCTCTTCTTTGCTTATTTGAACGGCTGTTAAACAGGTGGAGAAATGATTAAACCTAGCTAAGCCAGAAAAAATATTATTGGCTAAACCAGCAACAGCCTGATAACCAGCCACCGCGTTATTCACTGATGAACTAGGATGTGCTATATGAGCAAGATTCTCATTTATGCTAGCCAGTCTTGCTCTCAAATAAACCTCTTGCTCAACTAGCCATGTATGGGCGACGAACAACAAACAGGTTACGATTAATCCCGCACCCATTAGAATAAGCCAAGCACGAGAAGATAAACCAGATGACTGGTTAGCACGTGCTAATAAGTTAAAATCTGTCATCTGCCTGCTCGCAATGCAAGCCCATAGGCTATTTCAAAGCCCACTGGTAAGAACTGATGACAAACTGGCATCTTCCAATCAAAAACACCTACTGATGACACCCCACTCAACACTTGCTTAACCTGCTGCACTTCACCTATCGCCATATAACAATCAATTTTAAGATGCTGAACAGCACTTAAGACTGTCATCACCCAAGTAATTAATGCTTCACTGAGTTGCTGTTGCTCATAGAAAACAATTTCATCTCCACGATACACCACCAAATACGCAAGCCCTCTTAAATGCAGCACCAGATTAAGACCATGCCGTATGCCAATTGCTCTTTTGAGTGCATACAAATCAATATCAACTATATTCAGATTAAGATCTGCTGCACTAACACTATCCAAATAAGGCTGCAACACCTCATCTTTTGTGACAGCAAAGATTATTTGGTTCAATCCTGATTGAGGCAAGGCATGGGAAACAATAAAATCCGTCGTTAACTTTTCTTGCAGTCCAGGCAAATCTCTTCTTAGTTGCGTGGCAATCTCCGCTTGAATATCCACATCATGCAAGCCAACAGGTAACTGAAGCGCTTGCAGCTTTACTGTACTAAAGGGTAATGCAATCGCAATGGGCCATCTAGCAAGGCCAATATCAGCAGCCATTCTCTTTAAAATAAACACTATTCCAGGCCAATCTATTTGGCCTTCCTCGGAAAATAAAGCACTAGCAAAGTGTTGGTAATGCAACTTTTTAACATAATAACGCCCGCGGCAGTCAACGCCAACAACACACCGTACCCCATCATGCTGGATATCCAGACCTACTTGAATTTTATTAAAAATCATATTTTTCATTAACTTATAAAAATAAAAGGATAGTTATTTGCAAGGAGCAAAAGAAAAGACCCATGACTGGGCAGAGACAAAAATACGAGGGATAAAAAAAGAATAGGTTGCACAAACAAGAAGCATGTTAATATACTTTACGGCCCTTAAATTGCAAGTACTTATCATGAATTATTTGTTTCGACTAATTAGAACACTCATCATTTTGGCTTTTATTCTGGCAGCAGCTATTATTGGCGGCGCAATCTACTATATAGAGCATAAACTGCCAGATATTGATGCGCTAAATACGGTGCAACTGCAAACGCCTTTGCAAATCTTCACCCAAGATAAAAAGCTGATTGCGACCTTTGGTGAAAAGCGCCGCGTCCCTCTGCCTTATGATCAAATTCCTAAGCAACTCATTCAAGCTGTATTAGCAACTGAAGACCAACGTTATTTCCAACACGGCGGTGTTGACTTGCCAGGCCTAGGCCGCGCAGCGGTACAATTAGCTTTGACCGGTCGCAAAGTCCAAGGCGGCAGCACCATTACCATGCAAGTGGCGAGAAGTTTCTATCTAACCCGCCACAAGACCTTTGGACGCAAAATTAGAGAAATCTTATTAGCCATCAAAATCGATCACAAACTCACCAAAGAAAAGATCCTCGAGCTTTATTTGAATAAAGTATTCTTGGGTAATCGAGCCTACGGTGTAGAAGCTGCAGCAGAAGTTTACTATGGCAAGCATTTAAGTGAATTATCACTGGATCAATTTGCTATGCTAGCCGGCCTGCCTAAAGCACCATCCACGCTAAATCCTTTAGCCAACCCAACAGCAGCCATGAAGCGACGCAACCATGTATTATGGCGCATGTATGATCAGGGCTATATTGATGAAGCAACCTATAATAAAGCAACAAAAGAACCGCTCAATGCTAGCTATCATGATCTACGTACAGAAGTTAAAGCACCTTATGTCGCTGAACTAGCTAGATCCCAACTAGAACAAGTATACGGTGACAGCATCTACACCGATGGATTTAAAGCTTATACAACGGTTAATAGCAAGTTGCAGTACTATGCTAACAATGCTGTACGTGACAATGTACTAGCTTATGATAGCCGCCATGGTTATCGTGGTACAGAAGGTAACCTGGGCTCCCCTTCTATCGATAAAATGGAAGAATGGGCTGCCAGCTTACGCAAAATATCTAAAATTAATATTTTAGAACCTGGCGCTGTTGTTGAAATCAACGACAAAAGCATCTCTGTTTTACGCAGCGATGGCGACATCGTCATTGTACCCTGGTCAGGCTTGTCTTGGGCCAGAAAACAAATTAATGCCGACTATCTAGGTGCCATGCCTAAGCGTGCATCACAAATTGTTAAGTTGGGTGATATTGTTAGAATTGCACCGGCGCCCAAGGGATATCAACTAGTCCAAATCCCTAAAGCAGAAGGTGGCTTAGTTGCACTAAACCCCGTTAATGGCGCAATCCTAGCCATGGTGGGTGGCTTTGATTATCAAACCAGTAAGTTTAATCGCGTTACTCACGCTCAGCGCCAACCAGGCTCTAGCTTTAAACCTTTTGTATATTCAGCAGCACTAGATAAAGGCTATACGCTAGCAACTGTTGTAAATGACGCACCCCTAGTCATCGAGAACCCTGGTGACAATAGCCTATGGCGCCCACAAAACGACAACCATAAATTTAATGGCCCAACACGTTTGCGTGTTGCTATTATGGAATCGCGCAACTTAGTAACCATTAGAGTATTAGCATTAATGGGTATGCCATATGCCGTTGACTTTTTGCAACGCTTTGGCTTTATCCGCTCACAACTACCACCTGGTTTATCACTGGCGCTTGGTACCGCAATGGTAACGCCACTACAGCTAGCCCAGGCTTATGCCGTATTTGCAAATGGCGGTCAAAAAGTGGCTCCCTTTATCATTGATGCTATTTACAACGCTAAGGATCAATTAATTTATCAAGCCAAACCACTCATTGCATGCGCTGCCAATTGCCCCAAAGATATTACGATTGCACCTCGCGTCTTATCTCAAGAAAATGCTTTCTTAGTCACCTCTGCCCTGCATGATGTGGTACAACGTGGCACAGCTAAGCAAGCAAAAAATTTAGGCCGTAATGATTTAGCAGGCAAAACAGGAACAACTCAAAATCAAGTGGATGCTTGGTTTGCAGGCTACAACCCCGATATCGTAGCAATTGCATGGATGGGCTTTGACCAACCTCAATCACTACATGAGTATGGCTCCAAAGCGGCACTACCTATGTGGATGCAGTTTATTCAACGTGCATTAAAGAATAAACCATCGCATATTTTGGACAGGCCGCCAGGCATTGAGACAGTGAAAGTTGACCCTGCTACTGGTAAACGCACCAATGGGTCATATGGCATTTATGAATACTTTATGCAGCCTTTCGTGCCAGGACAAGAAACGCCACCAGCAGAAGAGGAAATGCCTGCAGAACCACAACAACAAACACCTATTGAAGAGCCAGCTCTTCCTACAACCGCACCAGAAAATAGCGAACCCATGAATGCTGAAGAACACTTAGGTGATGAACATATTGAAGAAGATCAAAGTGGCATGTAAAAGACTGCCCCTATAGAGAAACTCAGAAGAAGCCAGCTAACACGCGTTACATGTTAGCTGGCTTTTTTAATCAGACCACCTGAATGCCCAGCTTATCCAACAAAACAATATCTTCATCCAACAAAGAAGCAGCCTGTACCGTCGTAAACCCGAATTCATGTCGATAGTTAAACTGATGTCGCATGTCATCAAATAGCTCACCGCTGTTATCCTGCCCCATCAACTTCGAACGCATCATTGCTGACATTAATAAAGGATTATAAATGGCTAATACTGCATCTTGCCAACGCACATTATCGCCAGCAAAACAAAGTGTTTGGGTAGGCATCTGCATAGAAGAAATCACTTGCGGCTGTATTACTCCTTCTTCACAAGCAGCACGATAAATCATATCAACACCACGCATCTTACTTTGCACCGAATAACCAGCAATATGCGGTGAAGCCGTCATGGTTCTAGCCAATGTCGCTTGATCAATCGTTGGCTCATGCGCCCACACATCAAAACACCAATACAAATGTGTTGCGTGCGCCATCAATACTTCCGTTGCCACAATAGCACCACGACTAGCATTTAAAAATACAGCCCCGTTTTTTTGCTTTTCAAAAAAGGCTGCGTTTAAAAAATGAAAGGTAGGATAATCACCTGATTTAGTTAATGGCACATGCACAGTAATCAAATCAACATCTTGAATCTCATTGATATCCGTTGAAATAAACCCTTCCTCCCTTTCCGCTCGCAAAGGATCACATACAATCACCTCAGCGCCTAAAGCACGCAGATGCTTTTCAACTAAACACCCGACATTACCGACACCAATAATAGCCGCCCGCATATTAGACAAAGGCAATATTGATTTGCGCTGCAAAGCTGCCACCGTACTAATCACATAATCAGCAACCGGCGGTGCATTAAATCCGTCAGCAACACGCCATAGAATGCCCTGGCTAGCCAACCATTCTTTATCCAAATGATCAGAGCCTGCCGTAATACTGCCCACAAACTTCACCTGACTACTAGCCAATAATGCAGCATTAACCTCAGTAATAGAACGCACCAACAAAACATCTGCATCTTTTACATCATCCGCGGTAATGGCTCGCCCCGGGCGAGTGACTAATTCACCACACCCACTAAAATAATCCAAAAGAAAAGGAATCTGCTGATCTGCTACAATTTTTGTCATGTCAAACTCAATAAAATACCAATAAAAATAACCATGCCTATCCAATTATTATTTAGAAACGCCTTAAAGCAAGCAGAACGCTCACGCTCATGAATAAGATACTGTTGGTAAACGCATAAACCAACAACCAAGAACAAGCTCATATAGTAAGGGGAAGATAGTTGAAATAAATAACCACAAACGACTAACATTAACACGAATAAAATCTGTAGCCCGCCCAATATTACGCAATCATATTCACCGAATAAAATAGCCGTCGATTTTATGCCAACGACTATATCATCATTCTTGTCCACCATGGCGTACATCGTATCGTAGATAATGGGCCAAACTAAGGCAGTTAAAAATAAAAACCATGCTTGGGGTGTAACAGTATTATTAATAGCAGCAAATGCCATCGGAATACCCCAAGCAAATGCAGCGCCCAAGCCTAGCTGTGGCAAATGTGTGTAGCGCTTTAGAAAAGGATAAATCAATGCTAAGGCTACACCGACAAAAGCTAACTTAATTGTTAAGAGATTGCATTGCAATACCAAGAGGAAGGATGCTAACAAGAGTAGGAGAGTAATCACTACCGCTTCAGCACTGGTTATCTTGCCACTTGCAAGCGGCCTATATTGAGTACGCTCAACTTGCCCATCGACATGCCTATCTGCAAAATCATTAGCAGCACATCCGGCTGAACGCATCAAAAAAACGCCGGCTACAAATATGAACATAATGGTAAAATTAGGCCTGCCATGGGCTGCCAACCATAGCGCCCAAAGCGTTGGCCATAATAGCAACAATGCGCCTATGGGCTTGTTCATGCGTATTAATAGAGCATATTGATAAAGACGATTAAGTATGTGCATGGGCAAAGTATAGCGCTAACAACAACTAGATTCTACGAATTTGGGCTAAAAATTAGCCAGTTACAACACAAAATCAATCCAGATGCCGTCACAAAATCCCGTTTAAATAACAGCAGCAATATGGTATTATTTGATCAGAAAAACAAATACCACACAAAAGGTAGCCGACATGTCAATCTCAAGAATTGAAAAGCCAGAAGCATACAACCAACTCCAACAACAATTTTTTGAATTTAGGGATATGGATAGCAAATTATCCGAATATGCCATAAATAGCGCCATTACCTTAGATCAATTGCTTTCATCTACATCTAGCAATAATCCATTGATTACCGAGCTAAAACAACATCTAACAACCATTAAAGACGAACAAGATGGCCTGTGGAGCAAGATTATCACTCAAGATGGCAACCTTTCTGATACATTTCAATCTATTAATGAAACACTTAGCTCAAGCGAAAAAAATGAAGCTTACAAAAAGCGCTTTGCTGCTTGCTATTGGATTACACAACATTACTTAACCCTTCTCCCCTTACTAAAACAATTAGACGCATCTGGCTCCAAGTTTACTCGCATTGAATCAAGCCTTGCGAGCATTTTCCAGTTCTTGCCACGCCAAGCCTTACTGATAAATGACTTGCTCAAGAAAGCAACAAAAGATTGGCCGGATGATGGAAAAGCCATGCAAAGCCTGCACAGCTTAAACAGGAAATATAAGCGGCTAAATACATTAATGGATTTAAGCATTAGCGTTTTACAGGGCAAAAATACATCACCCGCATTGATCCACCATACACTTGAATCAAACCCCCATGTTGTTGCGAGTGCATTAGAGGCAAGCAGTATCCCACTCCCCAAGCAAGCTCAAATAAATGACAGTAATGATAATGCGATTACTGCCATGCTAGAAGATAATGGTAATGATGAAACATTACCAAGCGATGACGAATGGGACGCAAAACTAGCTGATCTAGGCAATTCCCTTACAGCACTACAAGCATCACCACCTCACCCTTGTGACACTGATACTAGCCTAGAAGAGGAGAATATCTTTGATATCTCATCGGATAGCTCTTCAGATCTCGGCGATGAATCGATGACCGATGATCCACTGTCAATGATGACAACCCCAGCAAACGCTGAATACTCGCCTAGGAACAGCCTTGATCTAGATGCGCCCGCAAAAGCAGCCATTGCTAAACTACAAGACATACTAAACAATGAAGTCAGACCTGTGCGTGGTGGCTATTTTGCAGGGTATCGTTTTTTCAAAAAAGATGGCTCTTCTGTACAAATACCAGAAGGCGAGTCACAGATACGCTTTGCAATCGCTGAATTAGACCGGAAGAAAGATAGCAGCATTCAATATCCCTATCAAAACCTAGTAGGTAAAATAGCGACTATTGCAATTACTGCCGAGCATGATAAACCACTGTTTAATTTGCGTACGCCAGAAACCAGTCATTTTTACAGCACTATATTAGAAACGCTAAATATTGATATTGATGCCTCAATCAAAATAATTAGAGACTTCATCCTCAGCAAAGATAAAGTATTCTGGGGAACACGCCTCCACGACCGACCAAGCACCGTCAACAAAATACTATCCACGCTAGAAAATGACGGACTAGACAATGAACATAAACTTAAAAAAGCAATTCGGTTAGCGCATGAAGCAACGGAAAACAACTCTTTTCTACGCAGCGCAAACACAGAGGCATTTTATCACACGCTGCTAGCATCCCTTGCTGTGAAACCACCACAAGACATGCAAACAGAAACAATAGACACCTCATATCCACCAAGAAAGCCAAGGAAATAAGCTTAAAGCCAGCTCCAAACCTATCACGGAGCTGGCAATGCTGCCACTTAAATCCTCGCACACTATCTGGTACACTACCCCCATGACTCTTTATTCTGCGATTATTACATTAGTACTTGTCATGGACCCGCTGGGTAATGTCCCACTGTTTCTGAGCGTCCTAAATAGTGTCGACCCCAAACGCCGGCAACGCATTATCATGCGAGAAAGCTTTATTGCCTTCCTCATTCTGACTATTTTCTTATTCTTTGGTCAGTACATCCTGGATACCATGCATATTTCACAACCTGCTCTTTCTATTGCTGGCGGCATTATCTTATTTTTAATTTCTATCAGAATGATATTTCCTCATCCAGACGAAGTGAAATCTAAACAGATAGGCGAACCCTTCATTGTCCCACTTGCTGTGCCATTAATCGCCGGCCCATCCACCATGACTATGGTAATGTTACTTGGCAACCAAGAACCCAGCGCCATGACAGAATGGTTTATTGCGTTAGCAACCGCGTGGTTTATCACCACCGTTATTTTGGTTTTTTCAGATGTACTACGAAAACTATTAGGGGAGCGCGGCTTAACAGCCATTGAACGACTCATGGGAATGATTTTGACCACCATGGCCGTCCAAATGTTCTTAACAGGGTTTGAGCAAGTTATTAAAAGCTAGCCGGCTTGACGATGCGCCTGCAACCAAATTGCCACTTGTTTCGCATAATACGTCAAAATAGCATCTGCGCCCGCTCGACGCATAGCAATTAGTGACTCCATAGCAACTGATTGCTCATCTAACCACCCCATTTGGCTAGCTGCTTTCTGCATGGCATATTCACCACTCACTTGATAAACAAATGTTGGCACTTTGAAAGTATCTTTTACCTGGCGAACGATATCTAAATACGGCATACCCGGCTTGATCATCACGATATCAGCGCCTTCTTCTATATCCATGGCAACCTCGTGTAAGGCTTCATTCGCATTACGAGGATCCATTTGATATTGCGCCTTATTGCTTTTGCCTAATGCAGCACCCGATCCTACTGCATCTCGAAAAGGACCATAAAAACTAGAAGCATACTTAGCGGAGTAGGCCAATATTTTGGTATGGATAAAACCAGCCATCTCTAACTCATCACGTATCATGCCAATACGACCATCCATCATGTCTGATGGCGCAACCATATCAACACCTGCCGCCGCGTGAGCAAGCGCCTGCTTGATTAAAATCTCTATTGTCTCATCATTTAAAACATAACCTGACTCATCAATCACACCGTCTTGACCGTGAGAGGTATAAGGATCTAATGCAATATCCGTAATAACACCCAATTCGGGGTAGGCTGATTTCAATGCACGCACAGCCGTTGGGATTAAACCGTGTGGATTGTAGGCCTCTTCGGCGCTCAGTGATTTCTTTGCAGAATCAATCACCGGAAAAAGTGCGATTGCAGGAATACCCAAGGCTACTAATTCTTTTGCTTCTTCTAACAACAAATCCACACTTAAACGCTCTATACCAGGCATAGAAGGTATTACCTCACGCTTAGCCTCTCCTTCGAGAATAAACATAGGATAAATTAGATGATCCACCGTCAGCGTGGTTTCTGCGACTAAACGGCGAGAAAAACTATCGCGACGCAATCGGCGTAGGCGAGCTTGGGGAAATAAGCGATTTAGGTGCATGAAAGCACTCCTAAGTAGTGTAGCCCGCGCGCAATGCGGGGTCCGTCGTTAATAAAAAAATGAAACCCGCATTACATGCGGGCTACGCCGAGCCAGAATTATAGCTTTTTTCTAGACCGATAGGAAAGCCATGCTAAAATACGGCAACTATTATTAATTGAGCATGCATAATGGCAAAAATTGCCCTCACCACTCCGGATGCAACCTTCACTCATCAGGCAGAGCTGCTTGCTAAGCAAATTAATATCCCCTTTGCTCCGGTTCCAGACAACCAATTTGACCACTTATTAGTCCTCACCCCCGACCGCTTAAGCTTAATCCAACCTCACCTCAAAAAACAAAAGCCTTTTTACCTAGACTTCACCGCTGGCAAACTGCACTATCGCGGTAAACAAGCCGGCCTACGCAAAGAAGCACTTGCCCGCGCGCTCGGCACCAAACCACAAAATCACCCCAAAATCGTTGATGCTACCGCTGGGCTTGGCCGGGATAGCTTTATCCTAGCTACCCTAGGTTTTCATGTCACATTAGTAGAACGCTCGCCTATTTTACACGCCTTACTTGATGACGCCCTAAAACGCGCCCAACAAGACCCTGCCACTGCTGAGATCATCAGCAGAATGCACCTGGTCCGTGCCGATGCCATTGACTACTTATCAACTCAAACTGCTGATATCGTCTACCTGGACCCCATGTTTCCAGCCAAACAAAAATCCGCTGCCGTTAAAAAAGACATGGCCATTCTGCAAGAACTTCTGGGAAAAGATACCGATGCAGATAAACTATTTAAAGTGGCTTTTAGTTGTGCATCCAGCCGGGTTGTGGTAAAAAGATCGCGCTTGGCACCAAATATTAGCGAGCTTAACCCAAGCTTTAGCATAACAGGCTCAAGCAGCCGATTTGACATTTACCTAACATGAGACTCCATGGAAATTATTCAGCAGCTACTGCAATATATTTTGCACATAGATACTTACTTACTGGCATTTGTATCCAGTTACGGTTTTTGGGCGTATATCGCTCTATTTGCCATTATCTTCTGCGAAACTGGCTTGATTGTGCTGCCCTTCCTACCAGGAGACTCACTCCTATTTGCTGCAGGCAGCATTGCTGCTAATGAAAGTGGCGGCTTAAACCTTGGATTGCTCTTTATCTTGCTGACAATTGCATCGATCTTGGGTAATAAATTGAATTATCTGATTGGCCATTTCGTAGGCCCTAAAATATTCCAGAGCAACCGCTCCTCATGGCTATTAAATCGCAAACATTTAGACGAAGCACATGCCTTTTATGAGAAACATGGTGGCAAGACCATCATCCTCGCCCGCTTCCTACCTATTATTCGCACGTTCGCTCCTTTTATTGCTGGCGCCGGCTACATGAGCATTAAAGAATTCTCTTTTTATAATATTATTAGTGCAATCATATGGATAGGCAGCTTGCTGAGCGCTGGCTACTTCCTGGGCTCACTACCCTTTATACAACAACACTTCACACTAGTGGTCTATGGCATTGTCGCAATATCATTGCTACCACCAGCATGCACTTTTATTTATCAAAAAATCATCTCTCTACGTAAACACCCCAGCTGTTAATTTCCGCCAACTTCCTTTATCTTGTTAGGATATAGACAAAACTGAAGCTATCATGCACAATGCTGGCTTCATATGCCTAAATAAAATTGAGGAGCATTGTTCCCATGGACATGCGCAAAATTAAAAAATTAATTGAATTAATCCAAAGCACCGGCGTCGCAGAAATTGAAATTCGCGAAGGTGAAGAATCCGTTCGCATTACTCGCGAAACCAAGGGTGCGCAAACCGTTATGATGGCAGCAGCTCCCGCTGCAATACCACCCGCACCAGCCATACAAGCAGCCCCAGCAGCGACCGAAACACCAAAAATAGAAGCTGCTGCACCAAGCAATGATAAACATGCCGTTAAATCCCCCATGGTTGGCACCGTGTACCTTTCCGCAACGCCAGGTGCAAAGCCATTTGTAGAAATCGGTCAAACCGTTAAAGCAGGCGATGTAATTTGTTTAATTGAAGCCATGAAAATGTTCAACCAGATCGAAGCTGATAAAAGCGGCGTTATTACCGCTCGATTAGTCGACAATGGCACGCCTGTTGAATTTAACCAACCATTATTCACTATTGAATAATGCCAAGGATACTCCCATGCTAGATAAAGTACTGATCGCCAATCGCGGCGAAATTGCTTTGCGCATTTTACGCGCATGCAAAGAATTAGGCATTAAAACAGTGGCCGCCCACTCTACCGTGGATCGCGACCTGCTACACGTGCGCCTAGCAGATGAATCTGTCTGCATTGGCCCACACACTGCCTCACAAAGTTACCTAAATATTCCCGCTATTATTAGCGCTGCCGAAATCACAGACTCTGTTGCCATTCACCCTGGCTATGGCTTTTTATCTGAAAATGCTGATTTTGCCGAGCAAGTAGAAAAAAGCGGATTCATCTTCATTGGCCCAACCGCAGAAACCATACGCGAAATGGGTGACAAGGTCACCGCTATTAGACGCATGCGTCAAATGGGCATCCCTTGCGTACCAGGCTCTAATGGCCCAGTCGGCGATGATGACACTGAAACCCTCAGATTAGCGCGTGAAATTGGCTACCCTGTTATCATTAAAGCAACAGGCGGTGGAGGTGGGCGCGGTATGCGCGTGGTTCACACTGAATCCCACTTAATCAACGCCATCACCCTCACACGCAGCGAAGCAAAAGCAGCTTTCAATAACGACCAGGTTTATCTTGAAAAATATTTGCAAAATCCTCGCCATATTGAAATCCAAGTACTAGGCGACGGCCAAGGCAATGCCATCTATCTAGGTGAACGTGACTGCTCCATTCAACGCCGCCACCAAAAGATCATTGAAGAAGCGCCAGCACCAGGCATCACCCAAGAACAACGTGAAAAAATTGGCGAATTATGCGCCAATGCCTGCCGCGAAATGAAATACCGTGGCGCAGGCACCATGGAATTCCTCTATGAAGACGGTGCATTTTATTTTATCGAAATGAACACCCGCATCCAGGTGGAACATCCTGTCACTGAGTTAATTACAGGCATAGACTTAGTTGTCGAACAACTACGCATTGCTTCTGGCGAAAAAATGACCTTAACTCAAAAAGATATCAAGATCCACGGCCATGCAATTGAGTGCCGGATTAACGCAGAAGACCCTAGAACCTTCATCCCATCCCCAGGCACGGTTAACTACTTCCATGCGCCCGGCGGCCCAGGTATTCGCGTTGATTCCCACATCTATGGCAGCTATAAGGTTCCTCCTTATTACGACTCTCTAGTGGCTAAAATCATTGCCTTTGGCGATACCCGTGAGCTAGCACTTGCTCGCATGCGTAACGCCTTGGATGAGACAGTGATTGACGGCATTAGAACCAACATCCCATTACATCAGGATATTCTACGCGGCAACTCCTTCCAAAAAGGCATTGTTAACATTCATTATTTAGAAAAATGGATGAATATGTAGCGCTATTAAGGCCTCTACGAAATAGAGGCCTTAACTTTTTTTGCACGCAACCCTGTCTATTTAAAGATATTTTTATATTTTATCGCACTTTCTTTGATCTAACATTTCCAATTTCTTGCTCTTTAAGCTACAATCACGCCCATCTTTGTAGAATTTTCGTTCAAAAATAGATTGATCTAACAAAGAACAATGGTTAAAATACGTCCTTTATTGAACAATCCCGCTTGAACAAAACTAGGGAATAAAAATATGACTACCAATACATTAGAAACATCAGCTTTCGAGCTAACACAAAAAAACCAACCGCTACACGATAGCGTACGTCAGGCTCTTGAGAATTTCCTTGCTCAGTTAAATGGTAAAGAGATCCCAAGCAATTTATATGAATTGATTTTGGCTGAAGTAGAAGCACCATTAATGTCTGCTGTGATGGATTATACTAAAAAGAATCAATCACGCGCAGCTATCGTTCTTGGTTTAAGCCGTGGCACCTTGAGAAAGAAACTCAAGATGTATGGCATGTTAGACTAAGCTTTACTGCTACAAAAAAATCCTCGCCTAGGCGGGGATTTTTTTTTACGCCGAATTGACTAAACACTGTGTGCCCTTTTAAGCTTTGTGTATAATGTCCGGGCAGATTTAGGAGGGAACCCATAATGATCGCAACACACAATGAATCAGCTACCACGGCAACCACCTCCGAGACCATAACGCCTGATATTCAACCCCTAAGATCAGTAGACACTGCTGCCACACCGGTTATCCTAACCAATAGAACCCGAGCACACCACCCTAAAGCCGGCCTCAATCCTGTTGTGGATGCAGCAAATTATCTCATTTCAGCCTTAGGTAAATTAAAAGAACTAAAAACTTACCGCCAACTGAATCAATTACAAAATGAATTAGTTCAGGAAGTGAACGCCTTTCAAGAAACCCTACTCAGCCTTAATTATAATGGTGAATACATTGCCGTTTGCCGCTATGTGGTTTGCGCTGTATTCGATGATATCATCACCAATACTACCTGGGGCTCACAAGGGCACTGGGAAACCTACTCTCTTTTAGCCGCATTCAATCTAGACATTCAACATCAGGACAAATTTTTTAGCATTCTTGAGCGCGCTGTCAAAGAACCAGGCACTTATATTGACCTAATGGAGCTCATGTATATTTGTTTAAGCTTAGGATACAAGGGACAGTACCGAGCTACTGAACATAATCAATATCAACTTGAGCAGATCACACACCACCTTTATAAACATATCCGCGCACATCGTGGACATTTTAGCAAAACACTATCGCCAACACCGCTTAAAACACCTGTTGCAATGAAGCAAGCTGCTAGCCGTATACGCTTTTCACCTTTAGCACTTATTCTAGTGACAGTCTGCTTAAGCTTGGCTATTTTCATTGGCTTGGGTTATTTAATGGATGTTATCTCAAATGAAACTTACCAAAACATTGCACAGATTCAAAAATCAGTTAGTCAGTCAAATCCCGGGTGATGTTTCCTCTAAAATCTTACCTTATTTAGTCGCATTCTGTGCCGCTGCCAGTTTAATATGGATAGCTGGACCCCATATTAATCTATACGACCAAATACCATTTGCCTCTGCAGAAAAGCGGCTATACCTCATTATTTTCTTGCTACTAATCTTAATCTTGAAATTTTTAATGTTTGATTTAGATGGGCCCGATGCCTTTCAATACAAAGACTTAAACACTCGCAAAAAGCTACACGGCCTACAAAAGCGCATACAGGGCGTACTCCGCTTCTTAAAAAAAACCAATATTACGCGTGATGGCAAAACAATTGCCCTAACTGAATTACCCTGGTACTTATTAATTGGACCTAGTGATGCAGGCAAAACGTCGCTACTAGCCAATGCTGATATGCATTACGTATTACAACGTCAGTTAAAAGCCGAAGAAGATCCTGCAAACCTAACACCATCCCAACAATGCGATTGGTGGGTAACAAAAGAAGCATGTATTGTTGATGTACCAGGAAAATATATAAGCCTACCAACGAATGCGCAACAAGCCAGCAATCACCATATTTTCTGGGAATTTCTCTTACGCGTGATAAAAAAACAACGAGGCAAGCAAAGCATTAAAGGCATTATCTTAGCTATGCCACTGACAGATATCATGAAAGACCCTCATAGCAAAAAACAACAGGCTGCATTAAAAAACTTGCATCATCGCATTTATGAGCTACAACGCCAATTTAGAGGCCCAATTCCTTGCCATTTAATCATTACCAAATGCGACAAAATATCAGGTTTTTCTGAATTTTTTGCAGAATCTGGAAAAGATGAGACCAATCAATTCTGGGGCTTTTCCTTACCAACCATCAAGAATCATCATAAAATTGAAACACTGTGCGGCCAACGCTTCAATGCATTGATAAAAAAAATCAATCAGCAATTAATTTGGCGGCTACATCAAGAGCGCAACCCCATGGCCAGGCCTTATATTAAAGATTTCCCTCTGCAGGTTGAAAAACTGAAAACGCATACACTGGAATTTATCAAACAACTGGCAAATGCTAACGCATTACCCGCCCTACAAGGCATCTACCTCACTAGCGCACTACAAGTTACCCCTGAGCCTGTCATCCTAGAAGAAGCGGCCAATAATGCACAGCGATCCATCCAATTATTTAAGCCACCAACCAATACATCGCGCCCATACTTTATCAAAGAGTTCATGTTAAATGCCTTGAGTGCACCAGTAGAGAAAGTAAATTCACCCAAACTCAAGCCTTATTTAGCTTATACTGTATGTGCTGCTATCATTGGCATAGCAAGCATCTATCTTGGTCAAGATTTCAAACAAGGCATTAATCAGACTTATGCCATGGAAAATCAATTAGCCGATTACCAAGCACAATCTGCACACATCAACAATCCGATTGAGCATCTACAATTAACTATCAACTTACTCAATCAACTCCAACCAGAGGTCGCACATAAAGCACAAACCTTTAAAATGACTGATCTCTTGTATTTTTATTCAAACAAATCACAGCGCAAAAATGCTCGCATTTACCATGATGCGCTACAAACCATCTTATTACCTGAAGTTAAAAACTATCTAGCGCATTATATTGCTATACCCGTTAACCGTAATGCTGACAATGTTTATGCCACTCTAAAAGCTTATATCATGCTAGGCGACAACAACCATTTCCAAGCCAACTACATTTTAGATACCTTTGACTATATTTTACCGGACACCACCAGCCCAAGCTTAAGAAAAAATATAACTAATCACCTACATACTGCACTTTATACCAGCTGGGCACCTATGCCGCTAAATGCTGGCTTAATTCAAGACACACGCAACTACCTCAATGCGCTACCGGCACACCAATTAGGTCAACTTGTATTAAAAAACATGAATGACAACAATTTAACAAGCAATATTAATCTAGGTATATCTGAGCAACAAATAGGGTTAACAGCCACAAAGCCTATAAGAATTACCAATATGTTTACAGCTAAGCTTTTTAACACGGTCCTCACGCAAGAAACCACGATAGCAGGTGATGAATCCACCATAGGCAATTGGATACTAGGTGATGATGGCAACCCCAACACTAACCCAGAACTAATGGGTGCACTAGTTGAGCAATTAAAAGAAAATTACCTTGAGACCTACACTAACACTTGGGAAAAAGCTTTAGAGAACATCACTATTACATCCCCTAACAACTTAGAAGAAGCATATGCTATTGTCTCAGAGCTGGCTGGCACACATTCGCCATTACTAACTTTACTGCAAAGCATACATGATAACACTTACTTTGAGCCCATCGCCGCCTCTAGCCTCAAGCTACAATCGCTAGGAGCACTTGTTAACAACAACACCAGTGCAGATGCTCTGCTTTATAAAATCATCGCTAGCCTGCAAATGACACAACAATACTTGCAGCACATCCTAACAGCTGAAAATGAGAAAAAAGCAGCTTTTGATGCTGTATCTGCAAGAGCAAACAAAAATAAACAATCTGATCCTTTACTAACACTACGCTTACTCGCTGAAAACAGCCCTGAGCCGCTACAAACATGGTTACAAAACTTTAGCAATCAAACTTGGCGCCACTTAATGCATGATGCCGGGCAATATATTGATACCTCATGGAATAATAAAGTTAGCGCCGTGTTTGCCGCACAACAAACATCTGGCTCTCACCCTCTCAATACATTTATTGGTGAAAAAGGCTTAGTGGCTAATTTTCAAAAAGAATACCTGCAAAAATTTATTGATAAATCTCAGCCACAATGGCGCTGGAAAGTGATAGACAAACAACGACTACCATTTTCTGCCGAAGCATTAAATCAGCTACAAACTGCCATGCTGGGACGTAATAACAATATTAACCTACCTAGATCCTTGATTAATCGGAGTTAGCAATGAAAACGATACGACATGAATACTATGATGAATCCACCCTACTTGAGGGCCACCTGGCTTATAATGATAATTTACAAACGAAACGACCTACTATTTTAGTTGCACACGACTGGTCAGGCAAAAATGAATTTGCTTGCGAGAAAGCAGAAAAATTAGCTGAACTAGGATACATAGGCTTTGCACTAGACATGTTTGGCAAAGGCATTTTAGGACAAACAAAAGAAGAAAAATCAGCCCTCATACAACCGCTTGTTCAAGACAGAAAGATGCTATTGCGACGCATTACCGCTGCTATTGATACAGTAAAAACATTACCCATGGTAGATGCCAATAATATCATTGTGATTGGTTTTTGCTTTGGTGGCTTATGTGCGCTAGATGTTGCAAGAAGTGGCGCAGATATTAAAGGTGTTGTTAGCTTTCATGGATTATTAAATGCACCTACTGCATTACCAACGCATGAAATTAAAGCCAAAGTACTTGCGTTACACGGATTTGATGATCCCATGGCCACCCCTGAACAAGTCATTGAGTTTGGTAAAGAAATGACGGTAGCAAAGGCAAATTGGGAGATAGATATGTACGGCAACACTATGCACGCATTTACTAACCCACAAGCTAATGATAAAGATTTTGGGACTGTCTATGATGAACAAGCCAACCAACGCTCATGGACAAGATTTGTCAAATTCTTAAAGGAAGTTTTTGCTGCTTAGCCATGCCAGCTAGGATACCCCTTCATAGAGAGGGGCATCCTGGCAGTTTATCCCCATAGCTTCACCATAGCTGTCAACATTCGGATTAGAAAAAGATAAATCAAACTCTAACGATGGACTAGCGATGCTATTGTATTTGCCCGTCCCAACAATGGCGACTGCCTACTAAATAAACTTATATCTGATAATGAAGATGAACGCTGCTGCAAGGTTTCATTAGTATCACTAGCCACATCACCCCCTCCAAAGAGGGGTTCATCAGATATAGCCTGCGTTACCATCCCACCATATAAATCAATATCATCCTGATCTCCTCGACGATCAGGCTCAACATGACGGTTTAAACTCATTCTTCACCTCCATAATTAAGTGATGGAGCCTACTATATCATATGCATTTTACAGAATACTTAAGACTTACTTAATGACTGACAACGGAAACAGCTCTGCACATGGTCATTCACCATGCCTATCGCCTGCATGTAAGCATAGCAAATAGTACTGCCAACAAACTTAAACCCCTTTTTTTTCAAATCCTTAGACATCGCATCTGAAATAGGCGTACTTGCTGGCACTTGCTTTAGTGTTGCTGGCTGATGTTGGATAGGATTGCCATCTACAAATTGCCAAATATAATCAGAGAAATTGATGCCTTGATCCTTTAAAGACAAAAAGACTTTTGCGTTTTCAACAACAGCAGCTACTTTCAATCGGTTACGAATAATCCCAGGATCTGCCAACAAAGCAGCTATTTTCTTATCGTCATAGTGAACTATTTTCAAAGGATCAAATTGATCAAATACTTTTTGGTAATGAGCACGCTTCTTTAAGACGGTATACCAGCTGAGGCCTGCTTGTGCACCCTCTAAATTTAGCATTTCAAATAAGAGACTGTCATCATAAACAGGAACACCCCATTCTTTATCATGATAATCCATATAAAGAGGATCAGCGTTGACCCAGCCACAACGTATTAATTCTTTTTTCATATTTGTTTTTTTAGCAAATTTAATATACCCTGCAATGCAAGAAAATAACTATCAATACCAAAACCAAATACCACACCCGTGGCCACCGCTGCTAATATCGACTCTCGCTCACGCTTAGCAATATTACTAATGTGAACCTCAACATAAGGAAGCTTAGTAGCTTCAATACAATCTCGCAGCGCATAACCATTAAACCCAAAAGCAGCAGGATTCATAACCACTCCATGAACCCCCTCATCTAAACCTTGATAAATACGATTAACCGCTTCGCCTTCTATATTGGTATAAAAAATCTCTAATTGATACCCATGATCCGCAGCATGTTGCAACAACATGGCATCCAACTCAGCTGCCGTCGTATGCCCGTAAATACTGGGCTCTCGTTTCCCTAAATAATGCAAATTAGGGCCTTGTATTAATAAAACCTTCGTCATTTGGAAAGACTCTTCACATCCGGATTCCTGGAATAAGCATCCAAGATCTCTTCTAATAATTGATCAACAACACTTAAATTAGCACCCTCTTCAATCATACCCTGTTTTTCTTTGATAGAAGCTAAACGCTCTTCTAATAGTTTTTTAATAGAGCCTGATGGGAAAAGATTTGCTAATAAACGCCTTGCTTCTTTCGGCCCCAACTTACTATAAAGTTTATTACGCAAGCGCGCATCTTCGGCCGTCGTACTAAAAGACCATAACTCAATTGGGCCTAAGGTATTGGTTAACAGTTGAGTATTCATACCACTCTTAGTAGCAAACTGTGCCAAGAAAGTAGCACCACCTTCTCTGGGGCCATGTACTCTAGTTTTTAATGCAATTCTTGCCGTTTCCGTCAAACCAAATATTTCCGTTGTACGTCTAATTGACTGCTCAGGACCAGCATCCATAATAAATACCGAGGTAGCAAACTCAACCATTACCGGGTCAAAATCCTCTAGTGACTGTGAAATTAAGGCAATCTGGACATTCCACTTACGACCTTCACGCATATCTAAGATAACCTGATCACGCACAGCTCTCGCTTTAGAGGTACGATGAAATTCATCATAAACTATACGCTTAGCATCTTCTCGAATTTCAGCAATACGCTGCCTATGATATTCACGATAGGTATCAGAAATATCCGATAGAATATCTTCAGTAATATAATAGTGCCTTGCCAGTGTATAGCGTGCAAGCATATACATCACGGCTGTTTGGCGCTCTGCTGCATCACCACCGCTTTTAGCAACCTCATCTAAGTCTAAAGATACTACTCGCGCATCACCGATATCAAATTTAGTAATGCCAGACAGAATAGGATATTCACGTACTGCACTAGAAATCATACGGCTAAATGCTTGTATCAAAGGCTCACCTGTCGGCGCACGTACCTGCCCGTACAAATCTTCAATCACTTGTGTACGGCTAATTGCTGCTGCATCCGCCAGTAATGGCATAGCATAACGTTGAGCTAATAATGCTTGGTGATGGAAGCCTGCCAAGAAAAGAGCATCGGTTACTTCCCACCAAGTAGTATGCTCATCAAACACAAAACCAATTTCATTAAGAATATCATCAACCATCAACTCTAGGCCTGGCGTATAAGGATGCGGCTTACCTTCCTCCGCTAAGCTCTTATACATTTCATCAACAACCAAACCAGCCATATCAGATACGCCATCATAGGGACGCTCCGCACCTAAAGGCGTTGCTAATAAGGATACAAAGTTCACCAAGAAACTTCTTTCTTGTGGCGAAGGAAAACGACAGCCTAATTGCGTATCAAATGGGTTAATCGCATAATCTGGTGTTAGCCTCAAGCGGTGATAGGCAACGTAATGACGCAAATCAGGCGGTAATGCTTCTTTTAGCAGTGAAATTAAACCACTACTAGAGGGTCCAATATCAATAATAGCCATACGTGGTAAGCGGGTAATACCACCAGACAAACATAACGCTAAGTTAATCGCATTAGACAATACCGACTTACCCGAACCAGGACGAGCATACATCAAATCAATCCACGTCGTTTGTTGCGATGAACCAGGTTGATATGCCCAAGGTTTACCATCAGGAGAGCGCAATAACATGGCACCATGCTCCCAAGCTGATGCTGGGCGCGTGAAAGGCAACATATAGACCACATCACTCAGTGGCGCAACAGAAGGCGTTGCAATACTATTCGCAGTAAAACCTAATAAACTAGATGCAACACCAGCAAAAACATCGCCTGATACTTGGGTCACTTCACAAGACCCCCAACCTTCGACTGCTTTCGCTAATTCTGCTGTGCGCGTCCTTAATAATCGAATATTTCCTTCAGGTGCCCACGTTGCTAAACTAACTTGCAGCTTAACGACAGCATCATCAGTATTTACTTCTATATTGGTCAACATCTTGGCTGCATCATGCACCAATGCATTATGCGCCGCACTAAAACTTAAGATAGCCGCTATCATAGATTTAAAACGTAAGGTTGCAAGACCACCACTTTCAATTAAGAAAGACATACGCCAGGGCACACGCGTTGGCAGCGTACGAGCAAACAGCCCCATGAATGTTTTTAAATCTTGAGGGAAAAGATCAATGAAGAGCGGCGTATAAATCCTATCGCCTATATTAATTGTTTTTAAATCTAATACTTTTGCATCACGTGGAAATATTTGTCGCGACAATGGCGGATACATTAAGCCAGACATTTCTCCTGCCGCGGGCCTTGTTTCATGTACCGGAATTTTATCGCCAGGTAATACAGGGCGCCAATCAGGTGATGTAAATTCAGGATCCGCATTATGACGCATGGCATAGACAGATTCATGCACATTTAATAAAACAGAATAAACATTAAGCGCATTCAAGTCTGTTACCAGCGAACGCACAAAAGAAGCATGGGATTCACGCAAATCAGGAATAGAAGCAATTAAGTTCTGGCCATTCTTGAAGGGAGGAATTTTATGCTCACGGATAAAGTTGAGTTTATCACTATTTGCTCGCTTTAATTGCTCCCCGGTCAGAGAGTAGGGTCGAGTCCATAAAACAAAATACAATTCTTCATGCGCACAATAACGAGAGATATAATCAGTACGCTCAGTAAATAAGTCATCTAAATCTAAATTTAAACGAGTTGCAGTTGCTCTTGCTGGAGACAATATTTCTTCAATCTCTGGCTTCACAACATCACGGTCATAGCTAAAATAAACTTGCACGACATGGCCAGGACGTTTTAATGTGGCTTGCAAACTTTGGGTAAGGCCACTATGGATACTATCAAATTCATCTTGACCTATTAACTGGGTCACGCCAAAAACGCGAATAACCGAGATAAGTGATCCATCTCTTGCTACCAAGGTATGCCTATCATCGGCTGTTTCAAGATCACAGTAAGACTCTACTGTTTGTTTCAATTCGGTGCTAAACCAAGCAAGTACAGCGTCTATGCCATCTAGTAATGGGTCTATAAAAGTTCGTTCGCGCATGTTTATTCCTTGTTAGTATCCGCTTGCTTTCTAGCATTCCTTGACGATATGCCTTATCAACCTCAATCTTCCTGAGTATGATCTGCTTCCAGCTCTTGAACAGCTGCTGCCGCCCAAGCATCTAACTGCACTTTAAATTTGCTATTAGATGGTAATAAACGCAATTCTTTCAAAATTTCATTTTTCTTATCATCCGGGTGCTGTGCTTGGTATTCTAATAAGACCTGCCCTAAGATGGCAGGATTGCTCATGCCCGTCCCCAACTTTTGCTCCACTGTCTGAGCGCGGAAACGGAAACTACGAAAAAGTGTTTGGGAAATGTCCTGATAGCCTGTATTGTTATCCATCGCGCAAAATAGCACATGACAAAAACTGTTTAAATCAGCCTGACTCATCTCTGGTAAATAAATTAATTGGCCACCGCTCATCTCATCCATACCAGCAGCTTGGATAAACAAACATTGCACACAAAAGCAGCAAGCTGTTGCTAAATTACTATACTTATTATTAAGGTAATTGCCGTCTATATTAACGACTTCTTGGTATTCTTTCGCTTGAAAGCCACAAAACTGGCAGGTGTAATGATCACGCTCTAAAATGCGTTTTTCAACTGGTAAAAAAGCCTTATCCTGCTTGCGACGCGTAAAAACACGCCAGCCTGCTAAGTTAACCGCCAGTTGTAGATCATACATATTCACCACCCTTGACGCGATACCCCAGCTCTAGAAAAACTGGGGTATGTGTAAGATATAAATAATTAGCTACCTGCTTTGGTTGCACCAAAGGAAGTAATACCTGATACACCCGCAACTGTTCCACTTTGACCGAATAAGGTAGAACCAGATACCTTGAAAATGGTTGGAAGAAAGATTAATGCCGCTGCAACAAACAACAACGCAATAGGTGTACCAATTGGAATTTGTGTTGGATTATCTTTGTGCGCTTTAAATTTAACAATCGCACCTACTGCAAACGCCATACCGACAACATACGAACCTGCTGTAATTAATCTAGCCACATTTGCCAAGTTAGTTGTTACATTCTGCGCAACGGAACCAAGTCCTGTCACACCGGAGGCTGCTGCCAACGCAGCTGTACCGACAGTCAAACCAACTAATGCTAATAAACCCAAAACTACTTTTTTCATTGTTGCCTCCTTATAAAAGAAACTTTAGTCTCATCCTAGAAATGAGCTGCCAAATAAACTAACAGACATGATCTGCACAAATTGATATATATTAATACATAAAAGACCAGCAATGATATGAGTCATACCTTTAGAAAAAGTACCAGGCTGCCCACCACCATGTTGCTGTCCCAAATGACTTAATAACATCAAACCACGTATAAATGCTATTGTGCCAAACAATTGAATAATCAAAAAGCAATTCCCTATAAACTGCATCCATTGGGACTGAGCAGCTACATCTTGATAGCTATAGGGACTAGGGTCCGTCCAAAATGTACTTAATCCTACCTGAACAGACGAGGGTAAATACAGTAACATGGCGCCAACGGTTAAATAGATTAGAGGACCTTTAATATGGTGCTCACCAGACATCATGGTACGCTGCTCGCCATACTGCTTTAATTTCATAATGCCCATAAAACAAAACCACATACCAGCCACATAAGCAACAGCCGTGATTAAACGCATTAACATAGGAACTTCAGTCATTATATTATTAATAATAGACTGGGCATTTAGGCTAGAGACATCAACTGCCTGAGCCTGTAATGGCAGTAATAACAACATAACCGCCGTGAAGACTATATTACTTTTAATGGATCGCATTATGTGTCACCTCGCACTAAAGTCGCGTGATCCTTCATCCATTACTTCCATATGATAACGATATTATCTTATTGCCTGTGCTAATTTCAACCACGCCGTCATAAGGATCAATCTTAGTCACACGGCCCAATTGTTTTACAGTATCACCTTCTGCAACAGTAATCGCCTCACCATTATCAGAACGCAGCCACGCACGTCCAGGAATAATCGCCTGCACACTATATGCGACACGTGGACTATCAATGATAACAGGTTGTTGTGGTGCCGTTTCTATCAAATTAGGTTGGCTTTGACGAGCTGTCACAGCCTGTGCAATTTGTGTCAACTGCGACTCCATCATGGCAACACGCGAGCTCAAAGCTTGCATTTGATCTTGAAGCATTTTGTTTTGGTTAGCATACTCATTAACACGCTGCTCATATTCATTCTGCATTTGGCTGACTTGCTCAACTGGAATAGTCTGTTGGGCAACGGGTGGCACTTGGCCAACAACAGGCACATTAGCAGGATAGCCAGATGCAGTTGGTTGAACAGGTATATTTTCCGTCATTTGTTGAGGCATCATGTTTGCAGGCTGATTACTCATTTGAGATTGCTGCGTTGGCGCTTGTTGCTGCATCATGGCAGGCGCTTGCTGCTGAGCGGCCATTGCCATTGGCTGTTGTGGTGATTGCGCAGGCATTGCTTGCTGGGCAACTGCTGGCTGCTGAACAGGCTGCTGTGCCATTGCTGGATGAGCGACTGTCGCCGGCGCTGCGGTAACAATATCACCAACAGGCATGCTATTTGAATCTGAGCTAGGAGCAACCATCTTGTACACAACAAACACTAATACAAAGAAAACGCCCAAACCAATCAGCATACGCTTAGACCGAGTCAGCTTATTCATCCAGTTCTCGCCAGCAGCTGGTCTAGGATTAACCGGCTCATTCTCTACTTCGTAGCTTATCCCTTCATCATCCGAGAAGTGATATTCGCCATCTTCATGGTTATTGTATTTATCACCCTGATCATTCAACATAGCATAAGCCTCTCTCATAACCGTCCCTATTGCTTACATCCATTTTCTTTATCTTAAGTATAGTGCATTTAACCTGTCTGTTTTACGACATTTATTTGAGAATAATCCATAAGTTATCTCAATTTTTTAGATCTGTCATAAATAATATACCTAACCCCACACCGGAATCTACTCTTACAGTAGGTGGTCGGTTAACATAATTCTGGGTCACACTACCCAAATTGGTACCTATTTGACCCAAACCAACGGTTATCTTCTGAATAGGACTTAGCTGAGCATTTGTTGCGCTGCCACCACCAAGGAAACTGGTCGTTGTAGCCCCTGAGGTTTGCAATGCTTGCGCATACCCCTGCAAGAAGGACGTTGCCATCATTGCGCCATAACGCATCATATAATGATAATCAACCGAGCTTGCCATTACACTGCGCGCAGTATCAGGATCAATGGCGTAAGCTGTCACTGTTTTTGATTGATCCCAGTCATTCATATTCATGATAGTGAAGTTCAAACTTACTCTGTCTAATTGCCCAGAAACGCCTTTTGTTGTCACTATCTTACCTAATAACTTACCACCCTTATACTTGCCATCCACGATGGTGGCCATAACAGGGCTATCCACATAATCGCTATTGACGGCTGTATCTAAAACAGCAAACAAGACACTACCTGCTTTGATTAATGTCTCTCCCGCACCAGGAGCAGGTGTAGTTGTTGCCGCAGCAGAACCTTGCGCAGTTGTTGCACCACTATCACTACCAGCAACCGCATCCTTTTTAGTGCTAGGCTCAACGCCTGCCTTATGTACCATGGTCACTGGCTGCCAAGCGGTAATGAGCTGTTGCGCCTGACCTGACATAGCTGTCATTAAATCTTGAACTCGTGTATCACGCTCTTGCTGTAAATTCCTACCTGCCGTTGCCTGAGCAGATGCAAAATCTTCCGCAGTGAGATTACTACCAACCTGACCTGCCCCCGCATTTTGTTGTAAATTTTGCTGCAGTTTCTGAAAATCACTGCTACCCGCCAAATTAATAGCTGATTGAGACGGTAGCGGGAGATTGCTAGCCGTCAACTCTTTCATTAAATTCACGGCCTGTTCAGGCGTTAAAATACCCGCTTGTACATATTTTTTTAATGCATCGGCATAAGCTTGATTAGAGGCATTTTGGCCTTGCAGTAAATTCAGTTGCTGAGAAAGTTCACGCAAACCTTTTACCGCTTGATAGTCAGCAATTTTTAACTTAGAAAGCTCTGGTGTTAGCTTACCTTGCTTAACCATTTCGTTAACGGCATTCACATAATCATCCATAGGCACATTTTGCTGTATCATGCCAGCCAACTGACTAGCCGTGTCTTGGGTGATTTTACCTTCTTTTAACAAGTCGCTGAGTTCGCCATAAGCTGCTGCTTCTGCATCATTAAGCAGTTTAGTAACAGTCCCTGTGGCACCAATAGCTGCTTTTTGACTTTTAAATTCATCTAGAATTTTACCGGCTGTAGCAGGCGTCATACTACCATCTTTTACAAACTGATCTAACTTAGCTGCATAGGTATCAACTGGCACCATGCGATTTTCATATTCAGTTAATTGAGTCTCAGCATCTTTAGTAATCTGACCTGCTCGTGACATTTGCTTTAAACTGGCAATACTTTGATTCACAATTTCTCTAGCTCTTTGCTTAGCATATTGCGCCAATAACTGCTGGGCTGTTGCATTAGAAATTTTGCCGTCTTTTACCATTTGATCAAGCATGCCATTGTAATCTGCCAAGCTTGCATTATTTTTTTGTGCTGCTAATAAAGCATTAGCCGCATCAATAGGCAATTTACCTGCTTTTGCTAAATCATCCATGGTAGATGCACTAGCTTGTAATAAAGCATTGCTATGCTGTTTTTTATATTGTTCTAGTAATTGGCGTGCCTGATCAGGTGTTAATTTGCCGTCTTTCACTAAACGGTCTAATTCAGCGGCATACTCACTCAACGGCACATTAAGATTAGCAAGCTGTGTCAAACTGGTTGCAATATCTGGAGATAATTTACCTTGCTTGACCCAATCGTCTAAATCATTTTTGACATTTGCTGATTGATCAGAACAGATAATATTGCAATTACTGCTATTTGTATTTTGACCACCTATATTTAACAGTGTTGGTATTGCGCTACCCCCGCTGATTTGTGCTTGCTGAGCATTCTGAGAATTTGCTTGCTGTAGTGCCCGATAGTATTCAGGTGTAAGCTGACCACCTGGTACAGACTGCATATTTGCAGGCGCATTAGCAACACGGGATGGCCCCACTGCCCCGCCCTCATTAGAAAAATAACTGGTTGCTAAAAACACCAGCAAAACAACGCCAGCAATGGCACCAAACAAAACCAAAACACGGGCACGCGCATCTAATCGACTAAAAAAATTTAGTTTAGAAAAATCGAAAGCCATCAGATTCCCTCAATTTTAAGCTCTACTGGTTCGCCATAACGAGAAATTAATACAGATGATGTTTTAGGTATTTCGTATGCAATCATACCATCCGGACTCACCATCTTACCTACCCAGCCTGGTGACAACACAGTAAAACGAGTTCTGAAATAAATCTTCTCGCCTAACAACCACGCTTGATTATCGGTACCAGGGACAGTAAGAGGACGACTACCAGCAGGTGCAATACCATCTAGCACTTCTAGTAATAGCTGATTAGCACTAGCTGGCAAAGTAGTGCCCATGGGAAGATCTTTTGTATTCGGGCCAATGCCGGAAACGTGAATATCAGCACGATAATCCACCACGCGCTGGCCCGCAACTAGCTCCAGCGTTATCGGGGTAGGCATACCAACTAACTTAATCACAATATTGCCATCACTATAAGCTGCCACTGCTTGTAGCAGCAAAATATTACTCTTTCCATCCCATTGAATATTAACTGCTTTTGGGTTACCTATATCAAAAGAAGCAATCGGCCATGGTGAACCCGTTGAATCCACAAAAACCAAAGAAGACACATATCCTTGTGCCAGGCGTACGGCAGGTGGCGTGGTACCAGGCGCCAAGTTTACCATAATAGTAGATGAAACTGGCTTAGGTGGAATATTAGCAGGGATGGATGCTGCCCGCTGTGACATATCAATCTGTTGATGCAATTGAACAACCTGAGCTGGCGATAAAGGCATATTTTGTTGCAACATTGCGTTAAATGCAGCAACTGAATCAGAGGATGCCTGGGGTGCTGTTGGTGGCACAGAACGTTGCATAACCAACTGATCTTGCTCATAGGTTAAAGGGCGTACACCGCGTCTAACCTGCTTTACGGTCGTAGGTGGCGCGGCACTGGTTGTTGCTTGATTGGGCAAGGGTGCCGGTGTATTAGCCTGTAACCATTGTTGGAATTGATTCGCATTTGTTACTAAATCCGCCCCATCTTGCGCAAAAGCAAACGGTGCCATACCCCAAAAGGCTAGCCCTATTAAAGCTGATTTACAAATCCGCCTAACTCGACAATGTGTCATTACGGTCATCCATTATCTGCTTGGGGCTGCAACCCACCGGTCGATTTTGTCACAATCACATTCTCAATCCCAATTCCATTCAGGTTATTAAGAGTGGACACCCTAACTACTAAAATCTGTAATATCAAATTTTGCTTAGAAGCCTTGTCATAACTGACAAAGTCTACATTTATTGGCATTTGCACCCACCACGCATAACGACCAGATAATAAACCCTGGTTAATAATATAAGGTGCGCTGGCAGGAGCGCTATTAACAAATAGCTTATATGCTTGAACATTATTATAGTTTACGTAGATATTCAATTGATTTAAAAATATTTTCCATCCTTCATTAGTGAAATTGGCAGAAGCCATTTTTAATTGCTCGTTGTAATTAACAAAATCATAGGTAAAAGATTTTGGAATAACATCACTAACCCATTGCAATACATCAGGTGTTGATAGATAGGGCTGTGTTAGAGGAACTGCGGGCTGAACCCGCCACTCTGCTGATGTTAAAAAAGTAGTTGGTGCTGGTTTTTTAAAATGCAAATAAAGAGAAACCGCAATTAAAAATAAAATAGCTGCGATAATGCTCGCAGCAATCATCAGTAACTTTATAAATCCATCCCGATAATAGTCATCGTGTAGTGTAACAATTTGAGCGCTCTCTTCTTCAGCTGCCACAGATTTTATCCTTTTAAATACAGTATCACTCAACTATCATTAACACAGTAATATTTTTACAGTGATTCGCGCTAACTGTCGTCCAGCGGCTTGTCCGCGGGATCCAGGCAGGCAATACCAAGCTGGATCCCCCGCCTTCGCAGGGGACAACGAGGTTGGCGGAAATTCCTGGTATTTTTATCAATGAACGTGTCTATGAAGATTCCCCAGGCGTTCCTGTAATCTCTTGCGGCTGATTACCACCATTCGTTGTCACAATATTTGCAATCATTTGAACCACACCCAACCCCTTATAACCCTTTAAAATCTCTTGCCTTTGCACTATCACCGTGGCACGGACAGGATTATAAAAACGTGATTTTTCATCAAAAGGTGGCAGCGAGTACGTCATTAATAGTGACATTTCATATTTCCAGGCATAAGCACCCCCCAAAATCCCTTGAGCAATCAATTTTGGTGCCTCAATCACTCGCGCTGTCACAACCATCTTACGTTGATTCAACGCTAATAAATTATTATTAGCCTTAAGCGCTGCCATGTAATTACGCCAGCCATATGAAGTGAAATATTTTTCAGCTTCTTGCAATTGCCTTCTATAATTCACATAGTCATAAGATAAGGCACTTTGAACCGCCTCTATTGTCCAAGCCGATACATCATCATTCGTCATATTCGGACGTTCAACTGGAATAACCTCAATTAAACGACCCACACCATCTGTTGCAAAATAAATAGGCTGAGTAGGATTTTTACGCAAATAAATATAAACTGAAACTAGCAGAACAATCACTACCACGCTAAGCGCAAAAGCGCCTAAAGCCAACAAATATTGTCGGCGATAGAAACTATTACGTTCAAAAATTGCAACCATAGGATCTTGTGTATTCATTTTCACACCATTACAAATTGATCTATGCCTATTCCTTGCGGATTTTGCGATGTTGGAACATGCACAATAGTAATAATCACATAATAATTGCGCTTGTTAGTCGTGTTAGCGCTTTGGTATGTCACCAAGAAAGGTATTTGCACCCGCCAAGTATACCCCTTATCTGGCAATGGGCCCTGATTTGAAATAACAGGCATTCCCGCAACCACACCGCTCACAAATAACTGATCTTGAACAATAGAGGAGACAACTCGACTAATTGACCCTTGAAAATCACTCCAGCCAGCAGCTGTAAAATAAGGCCTCACCGCTGTTATTTGCTGGTTATAATTCACAAAATCAAAAGTATAGGCTGTTGTTGCAGCCTTACTAGCCCAGCGCAAGATAGTATCTGGCAATAAATTAGGCTCGCTATATGGCCTTAATTGCATCAATTTATTATCAGGTTGCTTGGCAACAAATGCGGGTAGTGGTCGGTGGTACAATTGGAATAGAACAAATCCAATTGTCATGCCCAACAAAACGATAATACCCATTAAGCCATAAATAAAATAATGGTAATAACGACGATAAAAATCATTATTACGTGGAATATATTTTTCTTTTACTGCTTCCAAGGCCATTATATTTTCACCTAAAAATTCCCTGTGATCCGCTTAGGCATTGGCAAAATCTTGCCATTTGTGGTGTTTGCGTAGTACCCCTGGGGCGGGCGATCTAATATTTTGTAAATAATAGCGCCTATCAATAGAAAAATAATAATTAATGACATCATTAACCAATGTAATATTTTCCTGAATTGATCACGATAGAAATCACTTTGTAATCTAGCAATTTCGTGTCTTGCGCCTATCATCATCCACCCTTATACAATCAATTTTTCTAATGTTACCTCAATGCGATAATTATCATTATCCCATGCCTGGCAATTGGTTGTTACCAAATGCGTCCCACCTAACCCTGTTGCATATAGAACACGCGCATCAATACCCGTCTTAACTAAATATCTCTCTAATTGCTGCGCTTGCTGATTAGATAAAGCCATATCAACCTGATTACTGCCGGTATCGTCAGTATAAACTGCTATTTTAACCAGCATCTTGGTAAAAGAATTTACGTAACTTGCCAACAAGTCCAAAGTAGAATAAGCACGAGGCTTGATAGTAGAAGAATAAGCATCAAATATACGAGCCGATGGAATCACAATCATAATATGATCGCCTAGGACGATTATATTAGCACCCCTATTCTCCAATTTATCTCGCAAGGTAGTATTAGCATCAATATAGGCGCCATAGCTACCACCTAAAATAGCACCAACCGCCAACCCAGGTATAATACCAATACTAGAAGAATAAACTGCACCTGTCACAGCACCTGATGCACCGCCAATTAAAGCACCCTTTGTTGCTTGACTGGCATTTTGATAGGCATCTGATAGATCAGAATCACCATTAACAAGCTGCTTAGCATTGTGCACACCTAAATCGATATTAGAAGCAGCATCTCTTTGCACTGCCGAAGAAGCACAACCTGCTAACATAATAGAAAGGCAAATCAAGAAGACAGAACGCATGTTGTCGCACTCACTCCTTTGCTAGAAAAAATCTTCCTCTGCTGACCCTGACTCTTTAAGTGATTCAACATAATCACATAACTCTTGGCCAATAGCCACAACTTCTTCGCTAGGCAATAAGACACTGTCTACTTCCGGCGGATAGCTAGTTGTCGAACTTAAATCTCTTATAATTTCATTAGCAATACCACCAACCTGGGCTGGCGATCGACCAAGCAATCTCTCCACAATCTCCAACCCTTCCTTAGCTTCTGCACGACTAACTAATGGCTTGCTGAAATCACCCCACTCAGCCCTACCAATTAAATCTTTGACATAGTCGCCAAGCTGAACCCTAGTAAATATATTAAGTTCTGATGCACCGAATAGAGAATCTGCCGAATTGAACAAGTCCATACCATCTTCTTCAGACTCTTCCACAACTTCAACCTCAAAGCGTTTTTGATAAGCCATTAATACGGATAATGAACGCTCGATAGGCGAGACAGTTTCTTCTGCTGCTAACAACTCACTAATAACACCTATCTCCTCACCTTCCTCAGGCTCAGATTTAAAAACAGACTCGCTAACGTTGATCGTTTTAAGATGCATTAAACGCTCTTCTAAATCATTCAATAAACGATCTAATGGTGGCTCAACCTTTAAGAACTGATTAATACGCATTCTCTCAGGATTAGAAGGATTAGCATAAAACATTCTGGCGCGAATAATTTTAGATTTAAAGAAAATATGTGCTTCACCTTCACGCTGCTCTTTTAAATCTAGCAAATCAATACGCTGCCTTTTCTCAGAAGATGCACTGCGGCTATCCATATAGTTATTCAACAAACTGCCCGCGTTTGTCTGGAAGGAATCAACCTTAGTGACATAAGATTCACCCGCTGTTTTTTGGAAAAACTCCCAGGTTTCTAATGGATCTTCTAATTTCATACAAATTTTAATGTTAGTGTTTGCACCAATAGAAGCAGCTTCTTCCTTAGAAGCTTTTTGAAATGCCGGCAAATCTTGGCCTGCAAAAATAACAGAAAACCCTAAAGAACGTGCCTGTGCAGGCACAACAGCAAAGCCTTTTACAGCATAATAACCATATTCATCGAGAATACACATATAAGGAGTAGGTGCATTAGTCGGTTTGCGGGTAATTACTTCACGATAAGTACCTTCCACAGAGTCGCCCAAACCAGCTGCCATCATCGCCTTTAACGATGCAATAATCACCTTACCTAAGTTAGATAACTCATCTGGTGATTTTTCAAGGGCAGGCAACAACACGACCAAAATACGTCTATTCAATACAACGTCTTTTAAATCCACCTCAGCCAAATTGACGCGGATAATATGACCATAAGTATCAGCAAGCGAACCGAAAATCTTGGTTAATTGCATAGTAATAAAGCCATGCTGTTCCAATACAGTTGAACCTTGCTTACCTTTTTTACTAGGATCGTAACCTGGCAGTGTTTTCAAATAGTTCTTAATTGGCTCTAAAATAACATCAGGTGCATCAGATAAACTCACAGGCTCCTGATTATCACGAGGAAACATGTAATCCATTGCGATTGCTTCCAAGCGCTGAAGTTCGAAATAGTTACGAATAGCATTTGCGTCTAATAAAATCTTACCCTTATCCCGCATGTAGACCAGGACTTTCATAAGCGCTTCAACAAACACGATAGCACGGCCTTTCCACATATCACCATCAGAACTCTGGCTACCCGAATCCATCAAACTAACAACCAACTGAGACAACATACTGGAAGAACCGCTACAGAACGGATTCATCGTATTAGATAAGCGTTTTTCTTGCGCACCAACAACGTCTCGCGCACCGGTCATAAAGTTAATGAGCAATAAATCGTCTTCACGCCCCATAGTACGGCACATAGAAAAAACGCTAGCAAAAAGTGAATTATCACCTTTACCATCAACATACAAGAAACCACTACCCTGCAATAAGGCATTATATGAAAGTGAAGTTAGAGCAACTGTTTTACCACTACCGGTTGAACCAAAAATTAATACGTGAGTACGCATATCATCGTTGTTAAACCACAACTCATCATTGTCAGACTTACGATTACCAAAGAAAGAAATCCCTCTCGCCTTCCTAGGCTTGTTGGTGCCTGGCAAGGGATCGTTATAATCGCTTGCTTGCGAGCGCTGAGGCATACGAAAAGGCAGTGTTGCTTTACGTGTATAAGCATAGGTAAATGCTAACACACCAGCAATACCAAACAACTCTGTTGCTGCAGGGAAGAAAAACGAAGCGCCTGCAAAAAACACCATTAAACATGCGCTATTAACTGGGTCTTTGAAAAAATCAACCACCTTCATACCCAAGGTACGCGTATCTCTCAGCAAAAGCTGTGGAGATAACTCATGTTGTTCGTCTAAACCGCGCATACTGCCACCTCACCCACTAATTGGCTTCTTCAGGACGATAAATAACTTCCTTCAACGCAATCTCTAATGCCTTTGTTGCCTCATCAACGACAGGCACAATCAACTTTTGACCCGCTTGTTTTTCTGCTATCCAATGTGCAAACACACCAGCCACCTCCGGGAACGGAGTTTGCCTACCCACTGTATTAAGCGTATACCATAATCGACGGTCCAATGGTTTCAACCAAAGAAAGTCTGCTGATGCCTGTACACCATCATCTCTTGCTCCTGCCAACATAGAAGCCATTACGGTAGTAACATAAGCATGATTAGCAACTATTCGTTGAACAGCTTTCGAGTTTTCATATTTAGCTAACAGCGCATCAACACCATCAAAATTCATTTTACCAGTCGATGAAATGGCAATTTGTGCCAACAAATTTGCTGCTGACTTACTATCGGCATTAATACGTGCCGCAAAAGCTGCAAATAATGCCTTAATATGAGGAGGTAAACGCTTAGCACCAGGCCAGATTGGGCCCAATTGTAAGGCAAATACTTTATTAGCCTCGCCCTTTATAAGTACAACATCTACGCGATCCCAGTCACGACGGTTCATACCCTCACGCCGCTCAGGACGAACCTCCTGCAGCAATCCAAAGCGCTTACAAAATTGTATGGGCGTCATAGCCATTGCCCACGGACCAGTATCAATGTCTGTTTTTAGTAAATTCAGATTGGTGACCGGTGTAATTTGCGGCCAGTTAGATTTTTCTAAATTGGCCAAATCTTTCATATTGTAAGTTCGTTTATACACGCGCGTGGTATTACCAAAATAAACGACAAAAGCCAACACCACCATAATAGCGACGATAGGATAACGCAGCACTTGACCAACACCGCCGCCCAAGGTTGCAATTTGGCCAAATTCTAATTTACGCCCTGAAGCAAGCGCTGATTGAATTTGATATTTTAAATTTGCTGCATGGGCTGGATCGTACCAGCTAAACAGGTTGATTTCGACAAGCTTGAAACGCAAATAAAGAGCAGCTAGTTGTGGACCAAACGCATACCAGACACCGAGAATAAAGGCAAAAACAGCAGCCACTACCCAGATAATACTAGCGGAATTGTCATTTTGGTTACCTTGCGGAGCTGGACCTGCCATTGTTTACTCCCTCAACATTCAGCCCATCAGCATAACATGTTGCTTTGTTTAGGAATAGTAGCTCAGAGATTGGCCGTCATTACATGAATCATTTTTCTTTCTAAGTTAGTCATGGCGCCATTCCCGCAAAAGCGGGAATTGATACGCACACAACATATTCACTTTACCCACAGGGAGGAAGAATACCAAGTGGTACGTCAATGTAGATCAGTACTCCTCTTCCTGCTTCTGTTGTTTTTCTTTGATCTCATCTAACGTTTTACAATCAATACACAAAGTAGCGGTAGGCCTTGCCTCCAAACGACGCAAGCCAATTTCAACGCCACATACTTCACAATAACCGTAGTCTTTCTCTCGAATCAACTCAAGTGACTCTTCAATTTTCTTTAATAACTTTCTTTCCCTATCACGGGTGCGCAATTCCAAGCGAAAATCTTCTTCTTGGCTGGCACGGTCATTAGGATCTGGATAATTGATTGCGTCTTCTTTCATATGCGTTACGATTTTATCGCCACCCTCTAAGAGACGCTGACGTAACGCCATCAAGATGGATCGGAAGTGCTCCTGCATACCAGGCCCCATATATTCCTCCGTCTTCTTTTGTTTATACGGAGCAATGCCCAATACGTCTAAGCTAGGTTCTAAAATATCTTTGTCTTTAGCTGCCATGATGATATCTCCTGCCCTGAGATTAAGTGTAGTCCAAGTTTGCTTGCTATTCCAAAAAAAGCTTATATCAATAAATCATTATTGAGTGATGTAGGATAATCGCTTATTTTCATTAAATACAATCACTTTACGTATACTTTCCCATGGTAAATCGCTCTTGGCCGGCCAAATCACACACAGAAACAATCTCAATGTACCCTGCCTGACCAAACAGCTCTCGGACCTGCTGCCCCTGCCAAAATCCATGCTCAATCATCAGACAGCCACCATGCCTCAAATACGCATGCGCCGTGGAAATAATTTGACGAATAGAATCAAGCCCATCCAGACCTGAGACCAACGCATTCTTAGGCTCATACAGCAACCCCTCCGCATATTCTGGCCACTCTTGCTCAGAAATATAAGGCGGATTACTAATAATCAATTGGTAATCATTAGCTGGTAATGCTGCACACCAAGATCCCTGATAAAAATTAATATTCTTAACTTGTAAAGACTGCGCATTTTTCTCTGCTACACGTAGTGCTTTATCACTGATATCAACCGCTGTCACCTGCCAAATTGGGCGCTCACTTGCTAGTGCGAGCGCAATAGCACCGCTACCCGTACCAAGATCTGCCACTTTAATAGCAACTGAAGCATCAAATAGAGCCAATGCAGACTCAACCAAACACTCCGTATCAGGCCGAGGAATTAAAGTATCTGGCGTAACCTGCAACTCCAAAGACCAGAATTCTTTTTTACCAAGAATATAAGCACTAGGTTCACCCCGTATACGGCGCGATATAAGCGCCTGAAACTCTACCTGCACTGCTTCTGTTAATTGCTGATCAGGCCAAGCTCTAAAGTAAGAACGAGATTTATTTAACACAGCCGCCAACAGCAACTCAGCCTCCAGAAGAGGATGATCAATCTGAGGCCTAACATTATTCGCTGCTAACAGCGCCTGACCCTGCTTCAAGAGAGACTGTATCGTTATCAATTAATCGCCCAAAGCTGCAATTAAATCAGCATTATATTCTTGTCTTAGCGCATCAACTAAAGGCTGCAAATCACCTTCCATAATCTGAGTTAATTGATATAACGTTAAATTAATACGATGATCAGTAATGCGACCCTGAGGATAATTATAAGTACGAATGCGCTCAGAACGATCTCCCGTTCCAACCAAACTACGTCTCGCCTCAGCTTGCTGCTTATGCTGTTTTTCTTGCTCTGCTGCTAGAATTCTGGCTTTCAACAAAGACATAGCACGTGCGCGATTCTTGTGCTGAGAACGCTCATCTTGACACTCAACAACAGTTCCCGTTGGAATATGAGTTATACGAATAGCCGAATCTGTTTTTTGGACATGCTGCCCACCTGCACCGGAAGCGCGGAAAGTATCGACTCGCAAATCAGCAGGATTAATATCAATGCTATCTATCTCCTCCATCTCAGGCAAAATAGCAACTGTACAAGTAGAGGTATGAATACGAC
>CAYZRM010000007.1:0-5914 GCA_964480845.1 uncultured Coxiellaceae bacterium
TCTTCTTTTCCATTGGTTGTTCTAACACCAGATTCAATAAACTGAATAATTTCTGATGCCACATCAATGCCTGTTGCTTTTTCAATACCTTCAATGCCAGGTGATGCGTTGACTTCTAAAATTAATGGTCCACGTGCGGAACGAACGATATCAATACCAGCCACGTTCAAACCAATAATCTTAGCTGCTCTGATTGCCATAAAACGTTCTTCATCGGTAATATCGGCAGGGCCTGCTGTGCCACCTCTATGTAAATTAGAGCGAAATTCTTCAGCAGATTTAGACTGGCGTTTCATAGCAGCAACGACTTTGCCACCCACTACTAAACAACGGATGTCGGCACCATTTGCCTCTTTAATGTACTCTTGTACCATGATATTAACTTTTAATCCAAGAAAGGCTTCTAGTACACTCGTTGCTGCTTTAGCTGTTTCTACCAGAATAACACCAATTCCTTGCGTCCCTTCTAGGAATTTAATGACCAGCGGTGTGCCACCAACCATTTTAATTAAATCCTGGATTTCATCCAATGAGTGCGCGAACCCTGTAATGGGCATGCCTATCCCTTTTTTAGAAAGTAATTGCAGGCTGCGTAGTTTGTCGCGTGCGCGGGTAATGGCAACGGAATCATTGACACAGAATACACCCATCATTTCAAGCTGGCGTACAACAGCGGCACCATAAAAAGTAACCGATGCACCTACACGAGGGATAACAGCATCATAATGCGGCAACGCATTGCCTTTATAATGGATGGTTGGTTTTGAGGTAGTAATGTTCATATAGCAGCGCATTGTATCAATGATATCTGCTTGGTGGCCGCGAGCTGCTGCTGCCTCTACCAGTCGTCTAGTAGAGTAAAGGCTACCTTTCCTCGATAAAATTGCGATTTTCATTTCTTGAGTGTCCTGGTGGTTACAAATGAGCGAGCTGGATTAACAATAAAACGCTTACGTAAGGCGCTTCTTCCTAATAACATACGAAACAACATATTCTCGCGCTCAGTCAGGGTAATTTCTATTGGCCAGGTAAGGCCGGCAATAGTAATTGGTGTTTTAATGACAAAACGTTCCTCTGTATGACCGCCAGAGTCGGTTACTTCGCGTTTATCAACAATATCTGCGGTACAGGTAATGATATGGTCAATGTTATGTTGCATAGGGTGGAGATCAAAGGTAATCCTTTCTTTACCATTTTCTGTGAATGGACGCAGTGAAAAAGCATGTAACGCCGATGTACGTGCACCAGTATCAATTTTAGCTTTTATTTTTTGTATACTTAGCTCGGGTAAGCTTACCCATTCACGCCAACCAACAAGAGGAAGCGTTGCTTTAATGGGCTTTATCATTTGGTTCTTTTCTTGCGTTTCCATTACTCGTTTTTCCGTATGCTTTTACTGGCTATCTTAACATATTTCTGCGGAAAAATTGCCAGGCAATTACACCTAAGGCAAGGAAGGGGAAGGTCCAGAGTAGTAGGGTGGCTAACGTTAGGCTTGGATTTAAGAGGATAGCTTGACCGTAGCGCTGTACTAAATAATCTTTGATTGCTTCATCGGTCATTTTCTGTGCAATTAAAGAGGCTACTTTTTGTCGCAAATCCTTAGCTAAAGGTGCTTCTGATTCAGCAATGCTTTGACTCTGACAAACGATGCAACGAATCTCTTGTGTTAATTTTATATAGCGTGCCTCACTTTTTGAATCAGCATAGGTTAGTTGTGTTAGTGCTAATAATAGACAGAAAAGGCGTCTCATGGCTGTTGTTGATACTTTAAAATAAGAGGGTATAAGACATTTTCCCAGATCAGCTGATCAATCATGCCTATATGTCGGTAAACAATATAACCCTGTTTGTTGATGATAAATGTTTCTGGGGTGCCATAAATGCCGAGATCAAGAGCGGTGCTACCGTATTGATCACTGGCAATTTTGATGAAGGGATTGCCATGTTTGGTAAGCCACTGAAGGATAGTTCGGGGCTGATCTTTATAAGCAATGCCATAAATGGGGATATGGTAGTCGCGACTGATCTTCATTAAGAAAGGGTGTTCTGATTCACAAGCATAACACCAGGTTGCCCATACATTAATTAAACTAACCTGACCTTTTAATGTTTGCTCATTCCATGGGATGCCCGAAGTAATATCGCGTAATGGTAAAGATGGTAGGGGTTCACCCACTAATCCTGCTGTGTTATTAATATGTGGGTGGCGTAGTTGATAGCTGAAGATGACTAAAAGCCCTATTAGTATCAAGCCGCTCAAATATTTTAACGACATAAGCGTTTTACCATTGCTATTACGCTGCCCGCTATCATTAATAGTCCACCCATCCAGATCCAACTAATAAATGGTTTATAGTAAATTCTGATGGACCAGTCTTCATTTGGTAGGGGTTCCCCTAATGCGATATAGAGATCACGAAATAATCCAGTTTGTATATCAGCTTTACCTAGTACGGCATGGTTGGCAGTATATAGTCGTTTTTCAGGATAAAGATAGGTAATTATTTTCCCTTTTTTTTGTATTTCAAAGCTAGCTTGAATAGCATCATAATTAGATGAGTGAAGATTTTTAGTTTTTTTAAATAAGAATTGGTAGGGGCCTAATGAGGTGGTTTCACCTGCGTGCATGCGAATATCGTTGGTTTGACTGAGGGCATTGGATAATACAATGCCTAGCAGCAGGACAATGAATCCTAGATGGGAAAAAAACATGGCAGGAAAGAGGCGCCACCTATTACTAAGGCCCAAGAGAACGGCTATACATAACCATAATAGTAAAAAGTTTATAAGTGTTAAATGCATAGGTGAAAGCAAATTGATAATACATGCTAGTGTGATGCCTAGTAGTGATTGGTGGCGTATAGTTGGCCAGGTATGTGTAATGGTTGGTGCTTGCCAGCGGCTAATAGAAGCTAGTCCCATGCCTATTATTAAAAGAAACGTTAATGGGGCCATGACAGAATTAAAATAAGGGGCACCGACAGAAATGGTCGCAATATGTAAAGATTCCAAAATCAGTGGGTAGAGTGTTCCTAAGAGAATAGTGAACATGCCAATCATGAGAATGGTATTATTGAATAATAGGCTAAATTCTCGTGACAAGAGAGTGGGTGTGTATATTTGTTTTTTTTGTATTTTAGGATGCTTGATAAAATAGATAGCTAATGTGACAAGTGATACGATACCAAATAGCAATAAAAGATATAGTCCACGCTTGGGATCGCTTGTGAAAGTGTGCACTGAAATGAGTAGACCTGATCTGACCAGAAAAGTGCCTAACAAGCTTAAGCAAAAAGATAGTAGTGCGAGAAAAACTGCCCAACCTTTTATATTTTCTTTGCGTCCAACCAATAATAGTATGTGTATAAGTGCTAGGCCTGTTAGCCAAGGGAGCAAGGATATATTCTCTACTGGATCCCAAAACCAAAATCCACCCCAGCCTAATACGTGATAAGACCACCAGCTACCTAGTAAAATACCTAAGCTTAAAAAGCTCCAAGCGGCTAATGCAAAACATTGCGTTACCTTGGCCCACTCTTTATTTAATTGATTGCAGATCAAAGCAGCTAGTGTCATAGCAAAGATAATAGAGAAGCCAGCATAGCCTGCATAGAGTATAGGTGGATGCATCACAAATCCTGGATCTTGTAGTAGGGGATTAAGATCATTGCCACTCAAAATGTCTGTTGTTTGCAGGAAAGGATTGCAGGTTGATAGTAAGAATAAAATAAGTGCGGCATTTAAGTAGCCCATTATGCTAATCGAAATTGCCATCATTGATCTATTGTAAGAGGTCAAAGCAAAAACTGCTGACCAAATGCTAGAGAGGGTTATCCACAATAAGATAGATCCTTCATGCCCACCCCAGCTGGCAGTCAACTGATAGATAAAAGGTAATTGTGGGTGAGAATGATGGGCAACATATAGAATGCTAAAATCTTGGTAGATGAATGCGGCACTTAACGTCATGAGTGCGGATAATAATAATAGGCATTGGAGGAAGGTTGCGGGTCTGGCAGTGGCTAGTAGGCGAGGGCTGTTGATGTAATACCCATATAGCGGTAGTGTGCTTTGCAGAAACGCTAGTATTAATGCTAACACTAATAGGATATCGCCAATCAATGCGATCATTCTGTTTTGGCCTTAATAGCTTGATAGGTTTTCTTGGGAAGATAATTTTCATCGTGCTTTGCTAGTAGTAGATGTGCATTAAGATGATTAGGCTTATCTAATCTACCTTCTGCAATGATGCCCGATCCTTCTCTGAATAAATCAGGAGGTATGCCATAATAGGTAACACTAATTTCGTGTTGGTTATCTGTCACAATGAATCGAATAGCTAGATTTTTGGGGGTGCGCTCAATGCTATGTGCTTTTACTAATCCACCCAGTCGGATAGTCTGCTCCGATTTGATTGTTGATGTTAATAAATCAGTAGGCGTTAAGAATAAATTAATATTTTGCTTAAGTGAGTAAAGTATTAAGCTAACACCTAGGCTGATGCCTATTAGCATAATGCATGAATAATAAAGCCGTCTCTTCTGTAGATGATTCATTTGATATTAATTGATCGATAAAGTTGATACCCTAAAAAAAATATAACACTGGCGTATGATGTCCAGATGTACGTGCTATATCCATTCATATCAATAAAATTGGTTAATATAGTTAGCATGATGGTGTTGGCCTAATTAAATCATTCCTCAAGCGCAGGCATATGATGAGTGCATAATAAAGTGTAAATGAGATGATCATAGCTATTAACGGATATCCCATGCTTTTATCTATGCTAGATGGCGAAAATAGTTTTAATGTTGCGCCTTGATGTAGTGTATTCCACCAGTAGACTGAATAATGGATGATGGGTAAATCAACCGAGCCGACTAATATCAGAAGCGAGACAGATTTTTCTCCTGATGCACGTGAAGCAGTTGCTGATTGAAATAGTAAGATAGCAAGATAGAGGAAAAGTAAAATCAGTTGTGAGGTGAGGCGTGCATCCCATATCCACCAAGTGCCCCACATGGGCTTTCCCCATAAGCTACCTGTGAACAAAGATAAAAAAGTAAACCCTGCCCCTATTGGAGCACTATGTTTAATGACTAGAAATCCTAGCTTAATGCGCCATACCAATCCCGCTAAGGCTGAAGCAGTCATTACCGCATATATAAATAGTGACAAGAATGCGCAGGGAACGTGGACGTAAATAATGCGAAAGGCATCACTTTGTAGGTAGTCAGCTGGGGCTAGTATGAGGCCACCTATTAAGCCGTATAAAAACAAACTAGCAAATCCAATGCTTAGCCAGGGAATAACCTTGGTTGCAAGGGTAGTAAACTTCTTGGGAGAAATAATGGAGTGAAGTAAAAACCACATAGTGCATCAACCTTCTATCTCAGATCAGCAATGCTAACAAAGATTACTGGTTTTAACAAAGATATTGCGAGATTGAAAAAATACCTTATGATGGGCTAAAAACAGATGATAATTTGCCCATGAAATATATTGAACATGCAAAAGAAGGTCTCAGAAATTTATATTTTTCTAAATTAAGGTCCGTCCTTGCCCTGCTAGGCGTATTGGTTGGTACCGCATCTGTGGTAGCCATGGTGTTGGGCGGTCAGTTAGCAACCCATGAAGCATTGAAGCAATTTAAATCGTTAGGTACTAATTTATTAGCTGTTTCCATTAGTGATATGCCTGCTGGAGATGGCGGGGGTCAAGGGCGTGTTGATAGATTAACTGCTGTGCAAGCATTGAGCATGCGATCTCAAGTGGTTGGTGTAGAGAGAGTGGCACCTTATACGCAATTATTCCACCAAACTTTTTACAATGGGTTACCACTGAATGCCAGTATTCTTGGTGTTACCGAGAGCTTTGCTGATATTGTCCATGTGGAGCTAATGGCTGG
>CAYZRM010000007.1:6014-17030 GCA_964480845.1 uncultured Coxiellaceae bacterium
TGATATTGCTCAAACAGAAGCAGGTGTTCGCCACTATTTGCAGCAGTTTCTCAGTAATAAACAAGTTAGTTTTAGAAGTGCAAAAGAGTTGATTGCTAAAATGCAGCGACAAAATGATATTTTAACGGTCTTTCTTGCAATGATAGGTAGTATTTCACTTTTGGTAGGCGGTATAGGTGTCATGAATATTATGCTAGTATCAGTGGTGGAAAGGCGAAGAGAAATCGGTATTCGATTAGCAGTTGGTGCTACAAGAGCAGATATTTCTGCCCTGTTTTTAATGGAAGCAGTTATGCTTGCATTGGTGGGCGGCACCTTGGGCGTTGTAATTGGTGTTGCGATCGCTTATGTCATTGCTGTTTTTCAACAGTGGGAGTTTACTTTGTTTTGGTGGCCGCCCATCGCAGGTTTTTCTGTTTCTGTTTTGGTAGGCGTATTTTTCGGTTTTTATCCGGCGTATTTGGCATCAAAATTAAATCCTATTGATGCACTCCGTTCAGAATGAGTTAGTATGGTTGAATGATGACAAGGGTGCCTTGCTGAGCAAATTCATATCTAATCCATTCAGCTTCCCATGGCTCAACTCTAACACAGCCATGACTAGCATTTTGTCTATAGACGGCATTAGAGCCATGTATTGCTTGTCCGCCGTTAAAGAACATGCAATAAGGCATGGGTGCACCACCGTTAGGAATAGGGTATTGCTTTGAATAGCAGTCACTATCACCCATGCGAAATATTCTAAATCGTCCAACAGCGGTTCTGCAGGAGCTGTCATCTTCCGGGCAGCGTTTTGCACCTGATGTTGCGGTACCTGAGCGTATTAATTTTCCATTAGCTGTATAAGCGCCCCAAGTGTGCTTTTTAGGATTAACAATAATGGCTTTTTCACCGAGAGGTGAAATGGTTGCTGGCATGTTAGATGTTGAGTGCGAAGATCGTTTTTTTTGTAACACTTTTTTTTATAGGGGCTTGCTCATTAATAGGTGGAAATTCATCTCTATAAGATGGATAAGCTGTATCATCACCGCCTGCACTAAAAGAATATTCAGAATAATCATCATCTGCTAATGCATAATTCAGTGGGAGTAAAGAGAAAAACATAGAAAAACAGACAAAAGCTGTTATGCTCCGCATGCTTACCACTCCTTTATTCTTATACGATTATTCTAACTTAAAATGAGGCGATAGGCAGATTAATATAAAATACAATAGGTTATGAGGCGGGCCTTCTCATGCGGATGGTTTTTTTGCTGCAACACCCAGTTAATATTGGTGCTTAGCTGCGGAATGATGGGCTGGCTGGTTCAGTGTTAGGCATGTCAAAATAATTTGTTAATAGTTTCATATTATCAGCAAATGCTGTTCTCAGTTCTGTGTCTAAATATACTTTGAAAGAGTGTGTTGAATCCAAATTGGAAATCTTTAAAACGTAATTTTTTAATTCTTTTAAGGTTATTTCAAAGCTAGGCAATCCTGTATGTTGATTAAAGTAAGCCTGCATTTCGTGGAGAAGATTGATGTCATGTAAGTTATGAGTAACATTAGATGTGAAAAACTTTCCATGCGATTCTGTTTGTCGTGTGTCAACAAAAGTAAAATATTTTTCGCAAGCTTGTAATGTCGCTACTCTTAAGGCTTCAACTTGGCTGTCTAAGCTGATGATACGAATAGGGCTGTGATGTTCTGAGCTAAAGATGAGATGCTGTTTGCGTGTACGATAATGGATGAAGATTTCTTCAGGATTGTGTTGATTGAAACTAAGTTGACAGAAGCCATGTTGTTTTAAAAATACAGGGGTAAAGATGGGTTGTTTGAATCCAGAACGGCCTTGTAATTTTCCTCCACCTCCACCCGAAATCACTTGAGCAATCTTGTAGGAGTGGTCTGGGTCTTTTTTGTTGTTATGATAGTAGAGTGAATGATCGTGTGCGCTCAATATGAGTTTAGGTTTTATTTCTAGTCGCTGGAAAATTTTTAGCAACATATCATTATAATTCAGTTTTTTCTCATTAAAGATAGCTTCTACCTGATTGATTTGTGCTAGAGTTAGGTAGTGATCTTGGTCGCCATGATAAACGCGTTTGCCACAAGTAAATAAAGAGTGGTGTTGGATAATAACTACTTGGCGGTCATCTTTTTTGGCTGCTTGATAAACTTGATTTAGCCAGCTAATTTGATTTTCAGTCGTATTATTGGATGTCGTATCTAAAAAATCTTTAACAAGTGTGTTTGAGTTTAGATGGATGAATTGTAATTTGCCAATAATATACGAATAGTATTGTGCGGGCATTACCCACTCAAGTTTTGCGTCACGTAATTCAGCAAAGGTAACTTTTGGCTTAGTTAATGCAGCAATTTTTTCTTCAGTATTTTTCAAATAAGTATGGAATACTTCGTTTTGTTCTGTTTGTGGTCCAGTGGTGGGGGCTACTAAGCCTTGGAATCCATGTGTGCTGGTTTCTCGATAAGCGCTGGTAGGATTAAGTAGTTTTAAATTAAAGCTATAGCCAGCTAGTTGCCATGTGGCTATCTTTGAGTAGTTACCGTCGTGGTTACCTAGTGTTACCATAACCGGTGGGAAAGATTGGTAATATTGATAGAAGAATTGTTGAAATGCTTCATCATCTGCTTTTCTTGCACCATGAGGATAGATATTGTCGCCTGTTGTGATGCCAAAATGGATTTTTTCTTTGGCGATTAATTCTCGCATACTGGCAGCGACTTGTTTTTGGTCTTTGGTATCCTCACCATGACAACCAAAAACAAGCACATTAATATCGGGATCATCAGTAGCTATCTCAAATACTCTTGAGCCACTACTAAAAATGCTAGCAGCCTGTTCGAATGAGGAGGCATTTAAGTTGTCTAGCTTAACACTATTACTTGTATTCGAGCTGCTTGCATTCGAGCTGCTCGAAAATAGTCTATTTAACATAATGCCTCCTCGTTGACGTGATATTTTAATTATGGGTAATCATATCGCTAACGGTGACAATTTTTAGCGAGTTAGTATGGCCGTGCACGCCAATTAAATCTCCTTTAGTAATAATCACCAAATCACCTGCTTTTAAAATGCCGCGATTTTGCAGTTCTGAGATAGATGATTGATTGAGAACGCGTCTGTCAATGTGGGTTGCATCAAATAAAATGGGGTAAACGCCACGATATAATGTCATGCGTCTTAGCGTTGTGGCGTAGCGACTCAAGCCATAAACGGGTATGGTCGAGTTAACGCGGGACATTAGTAGAGGGGTGGTGCCTGATTCAGTTAATGCAATAATGCCTGTGATATTTAAATGATTGGCTGCATACATAGTTGCCATGGCGATGGTTTTATCTATTTCATGTAATCGATAATCGTCTAGTCGATTAACTCGTCTATTTTTTTGATATTTTTCAGCACTTAGGCAGATACGGTCCATGGCAGCGACTGCTTTATCTGGGTAGAGTCCTACGGCTGTTTCACCAGATAGCATAACTGCATCAGTGCCGTCTAATACGGCATTCGCAATATCAGATACTTCAGCACGAGTTGGAATGGTGTTATGTATCATGGATTCAAGCATCTGGGTTGCTGTGATGACGGGCTTATTAAATGTTCTGGAAACTTCAATAATATGTTTTTGCATGCCTGGTAGTTCGGCATCTCCAATCTCAACGCCTAAGTCTCCCCTTGCAATCATCACGGCATCTGATGATTTAATGATGCTTTCAAGGTTAGTGATGGCTTCTGTTCTTTCAATTTTAGAGATAACACCCTGATTACCACCTGCGGCTTTGATTAATACTTTAGCTTCTTTCATGTCATCGTCATTGCGAGGGAAAGAGACCGCAATATAATCCACATCCAAGCGCACAGCTTCTTTGATATCATTTCTGTCTTTTTCAGTCAGTGCTGTGGCAGATAGGCCGCCACCTAGGCGATTAATGCCTTTGTTATTAGAGAGTTCGCCACCAACCACTACTTTACAGAATATTCGTGTGCCTTCTGAGCGCACAACATAAAATACTAAGCGACCATCGTCTAATAATAAGGTATCACCACTTCTGACATCGCGAGGTAAGTCTTGGTATGCTAGTGAAACCATTGTTTCATCACCAGCATTTTCATCTAATGCGGTATCTAAGATAAAATCTTGGTTCTCTGCCAGAAGGACTTTTTTATTTTTAAAACGACCGATACGAATCTTGGGGCCTTGTAAGTCAGCTAGAATCGCAACAATAATGCCATGCTTGGCGGCAATTTCTCTTACCATATTAATGCGATTTTCATGCAAGCTATATTCGCCATGCGAATAGTTTGCTCGAAATACAGTGGCGCCGGCTAAAATAACGCGCTCTAGTACTTGTGCATCATCAAGCGAGGGGCCTAGGGTAACTACGATTTTAGTGCGTCTTAACGTATTCATATGTGTTCACTTGTTCTGACTGAAAGAATGAAAGTATTCTATGTGGGTCTTGGGAGTTTGTCATGCTTTCCATGCAAGGCGGATAGGGAATAGGGAGACCTCAAAAACGGAGAATAAAGCTTTATCCGGCCAAGATACGATTGATCTTGGCCGGATAGCGATGGATTAGACAACTTTCTCGCTCTTGTCTGCGCGCTCTTCTAAGAGCTCAATAATGGGTAGTTTTTTACCTTCTAGTACCGTTAAGAAGGCGCCACCGCCGGTTGAAATATAGTCAATTTTGTCTGCTATATCGTATTTTTCAATGGCTGCTAAGGTGTCCCCGCCACCGGCCACAGTATATGCTTTGCTATCTGCAACTGCTTTTGCAATCGCTTCTGTACCATGTGAAAACTCTTCAAACTCAAATGCGCCCACAGGGCCATTCCAGAGAATAGTCTTTGCTTTTTTAATCAGTGGTAATAAGCTTTTGATGGTATCAGGGCCGATGTCAAAAATTCTTTCATTGTCATCAATTTGAGAAACTAGGCGCACGTAAGAGTCGGCATGTTCAGATAGTTTCTCAGCCACAATGGCATCAACGGGTAGTGGCATATCTGCTTTGCGATTTTTAGCCTCTACTGATAAGCGTTCTGCCTCATCAATTAGATCAGGTTCGTATAATGATTTGCCAACGGTGTAGCCTTCGGCTGCTAAAAATGTGTTGGCAATGCCACCGCCAATAATCAAGCCATCAACTTTTTTTACTAACGAGTCAAGCAATGCAAGCTTGGTAGATACTTTAGAGCCCCCAACAATGGCTAAGATTGGTCTGGCAGGCTTTTCCATGATTTGATTCAGCGTATCAATCTCAGACATCATTAATGGGCCGATACATGCTTGCTTTGCATATTTTGCAACACCATAAGTGGATGATTCCATGCGATGCGAGGTAGCAAAGGCATCCATCACAAAAATATCACAAATAGCAGCCATTTTCTTAGAAAGTTCAACATTATTGTCTATTTCGCCATGATTGAGTCTGACATTTTCGAGTAATACAATATCGTGCTCACTCATATTAACGCCATCAGACCAGCGTGTAATTAGGGGGACATCTTTTTTTAATAGGGTTGATAATACTTGGGCAATAGGCGCTAGGGAGAAACTTTCTTCTCCATTGGAGTCGCCAGGGCGGCCTAAATGCGACATCAGCATGACTTTTGCGCCGGCTTTTAGTGCCTGTTTAATCGTAGGTAGTGCGGCACGAATGCGAAGATCACTCGTTACGTGGCCATTTTTGACCGGCACATTGAAATCTTCACGAATTAAGACCCGCTTTCCTTTGAGGTCTAAATCCGACATTCTGAGAATAGACATTCGCACTTGCTCCTTTTTTAGACTGTTACGAGTTATGATTGATGAAGTTATTGCATAACTGATGGAAAAAAACAATACTGCTATTTCCAGGATTGGTAGACAAGTAAAATTCAATGCGTATCAAATTCTTACAGCGCTTTTTAGCGTTAGAGTCTTCAAGCGGTATTATTTTGTTTATCATGGCTATTTTGGCCATGTTATGGGCTAATTCGCCAGGGTATCGTTGGTATCAAAGCTTTGTTGATATTTCATTGTTTTGGATCAATGATGGCCTAATGGCTGTTTTCTTTCTGGTTGTGGGCCTAGAGTTAAAGCGCGGCTTTCTGGAGGGGCAGCTGTCTAAGCCTGCTCAAATTATCCTTCCTGCTGTTGGCGCTCTTGGAGGTATGATTGTTCCGGCATTAATCTATGTCGTAATGAATATCTCTGACCCTGGTAAATTGGTGGGCTGGTCCACGCCTGTTGCAACTGATATTGCATTTGCATTAGGGGTGTTGTCTTTATTTGGTCAGCGCGTGCCTGTGGGTTTGAAGTTATTCTTGTTGGCATTGGCTATTTTTGATGACCTTGGCGCTATTCTCATTATCGCCTGTTTCTATTCTCATGGATTATCGGTTGTTTGGCTCTTTCAAGCGGCTGTTTTAGTTACTATGCTGTTTGCTTTTAATCGACTGCGGGTTTCTCTCTTAGCACCTTATTTGTTAGTGGGGGTGGGTTTGTGGTGGTGCTTGCTGCATGCCGGTGTTCATCCTACGATTGCCGGTGTTATTTTAGCATTTAGTATCCCTAATCAAAGCAAGCGTGGTCAATGGTCGCCTTTGCACCGCCTAGAAAATAGGTTGCACCCATGGGCAGCTTATTTGATCATGCCAGTCTTTGCTTTGGCGAATGCAGGGATTTCTTTGAGAGGTATGACGTTAACTGTTTTGTTAGATTCAATAGTGCTAGGCATCACCTTGGGTTTATTTGTAGGTAAGCAAGTAGGTGCCTTTTTGAGTGCCTATTTGTTGGTCAGGCTGGGGTGGGCTAAATTACCAGAGAAGACTAGCTGGGCTATGTTTTATGGTGCCTGTCTTTTGTGCGGGATAGGTTTTACTATGAGTTTATTTCTTGGTACCCTGTCGTTCCAGAATGAGAGCAAATATCTTGCAGAAGTGCGCATTGGTGTCATATTAGGTTCCCTTTTGTCAGGGTTGGTCGGGGCGCTTGTGTTAAAAATGGCTTTTGCTCATCGGCAACAGGTAAGAGGAGCCTCCATTGACAAAGCTCAATCAAATTAGTTCTACACAGCGTATTATGGGTTGGTCTATTCATGCTTTCACAGCAAGTGGTGCTTGTTTAGGCTTGTTAGCCCTGTATGCTATTTATCAGCATGAATTTTTATTAGCTTTTTGGCTGATGTCTGCTACGATTTTTATTGATGCCGTGGATGGTGTCTTTGCACGCACCATGAAAGTAAAGGAAGTGGTGCCTAATATTGATGGTGCCTTATTAGATAATATTGTTGATTTCTTTACTTATACACTAGTGCCTTGCTTCTTTTTGTTGGTGACCGATTTGTTACCTGATACTTGGCGTATCCTTTGTGTGATGGCGATCACGTTTTCTTCTGCGTATCAATTTACGCAAATTGATGCAAAAACATCGGATCATTTTTTCAAAGGATTTCCTAGCTATTGGAATATAGCCGTATTTTATCTATTTTTCTGGCAATTTAATTCCTGGACGAATATGGGTGTATTGCTGATTTTATCTATACTGAGCTTTGTTCCCATTAAGTATGTTTATCCCTCCCGATTAGATTATTTAACGAGTAGTAAATATTTACGTTTAGGGATGGTAGTGTTGACGGTAGTGTGGGGGCTGGCAACGTTGGGATTGCTATGGTTATATCCAGAGACTAATCATCTGTTGGTGGGTGTATCTGTTGGCTATTTATTATTTTATTTAGGTATCAGTTTGTATCGTACCTGGATTCCTTTGCATGCGATGGGTACGTAAATGATGCCTCAACGAATATTAGTGACTGGTGGTGCCGGCTTTATTGGCTCACACACGGTACAAGCTTTGCTTGATCAAGGGCATCAAGTGGTTGTATTAGATAATTTGTCGTCAGGCAAATTAGAAAATCTTGCTCTCAATCATCCGCATCTTGAATTCGTTGAAGGGGATATTCTGGAATATCCTTTGCTTCAGGACTTGCTGGGAAATTGTGATGCTATATTGCACTTGGCTGCGCTCTCTTCAGTCCCACAAACGATAGCTAACCCAATTTATTCTTTCCAAGTTAATACGCAAGGATTGTTGCATGTCTTGGAGGCGGTGCGCCAAACAGGGCGAGCAATCCGTGTTGTTTATGCTTCCAGTGCAGCGGTTTATGGTAATGTATTAAGCTTGCCTTGTAGCGATGCTCAGCCGTTGATGGAATTGCCTTTGTCGCCTTACGCTTTACAGAAAAAACACGATGAAGATTATGCGGCCCTTTATAGTAATTTACATCAGATCAACAGTTTGGGTTTGCGTTATTTTAATGTTTATGGGGAACGTCAAGACCCTAATTCTCCTTATTCTGGTGTCATTAGTCGTTTCCTTGATGCTTATCAGCAACATAATACATTGACGGTATTTGGTGATGGGTTGCAATCTAGGGATTTTATTCATGTGTCTGATATTGCCAAGGCAAACTGTTTGGCGCTGCAAAGCAATTATACAGGTGCTATTAATATTGCGACCGGCCAATCTAATACATTGCTAGATATGATAAAATACATAGAGTTAGCTGGGGGTAGATCGGCAGATGTGCAGTTTGCTGCAGCGAGATCTGGGGACATTCGAGATTCATATGCAACAACCGAGCTAGCTAACACGCAACTTGGTTTTAAATACCATGTTACATTAGAGCAGGGTATGGCCCGACTAGTTAAAATAGGTTAGTATAAGACCATTCCGATGGCCATCTTGCAGAGAGAATTATGTTAGATATCAACAGTGATAAGAAAGCATGTACAGAACGCCGTTATACGATTACCAAGGCGGATTTACCTATTTCTTGCCCGCCGCAAGCAGATCGTATTTGGGATGCCCATCCGCGAGTCTATTTGCCTGTTGCTGATGTGGGTGAGTACCGATGCCCGTATTGCAGCGCAGTGTATGTATTAACCGATTGGATGCCAACTGAGAAGTAAGCCATTTGAGTCACCCATCTGAGAAAATATTAATCATTGGTCCTGCTTGGATAGGGGACATGGTGATGGCACAAAGTTTATATAAATTAATTAAGCGTGATAAACCTCAGGCCATGATTGATGTGCTGGCGCCTGCCTGGACTTTTCCCTTATTAAGCCGCATGCCGGAAGTGAGATGTGCAATAGAGATGCCGCTTAACCATGGCGAGTTAAATTTGCGTGTACGTTATCAGTTAGCTAATCAACTGAAACAGCAGGGCTATGATCAGGCGATTGTGCTGCCAAACTCATTCAAATCAGCGCTGATTCCTTGGCTAGCTAGGATACCCAAGCGTACAGGTTATAAGCGAGAAGGTCGTTCTATTTTATTGAATGATGCACGTAGGCTGGATAAAAAGCGCTATCCACTCATGATAGATCAGTTCATGGCACTAGGTCGTGATTGTGATCAGGGTGATGGGGGTCGCATTGGGTTAATTACTGATTTTTATCCCGCATTTTCTGTATCGTCAGATGCAAGAAGTCATGTTCTTCAAAAAATGCAATTAAGCCAAGATCAGCGCCCCATATTAGCATTGTGTCCTGGTGCTGAATTTGGTCCGGCGAAGCGCTGGCCTTGTGAATATTACGCAGCCGTTGCTAATGAAAAACTGAAGCAGGGTTGGCAAGTTTGGTTATTTGGTTCAGCAAAAGATAGAATGATTACCGATCAAATCATGGCAGCAACGGCTGATCGCTGCCACAATTTAGCTGGGCAGACAACTTTAGGTGATTCTATCGACTTGCTTTCATTGGCAACCTATGTGGTAACTAACGACTCCGGATTAATGCATATCGCTGCTGCTTTAAATAGACCATTGATAGCACTTTATGGTCCAACCAGTCCGGGGTTTACGCCGCCCCTGACTGATTCGGCAACTATCCTGACTAAACACTTGTCTTGTCAGCCTTGTTTTGCTCGTACCTGTCCCTTGATGCATCATCATTGTATGCGTGAGCTAGTGCCAGCTGATGTATTGGCTATTTTGGCGAAGAGGGAGGGTTAGGGTTAGCATGCGTGTATTGCTGGTTAAGACATCCTCCATGGGTGATATCATCCATATGCTTCCTGCTTTAACTGATGCAGGGAAGGCAATACCAGGCATCCGGTTTGATTGGGTGGTGGAAGATGCATTTGCTGAGATTCCCCATTGGCATCCGTTAGTGAATGACGTTATTCCTGTCTCATTAAGGCGATGGCGTAAGGCGCTCTTTGCTAAACAAACGCGCATAGAATGGAAGAGCATGCGTCAGCAACTGGGTAAGCATAAATACGACTTAATTTTAGATGCCCAAGGCTTAATGAAGAGCGCTTTTCTGACCTGGTTTGCGCATGGCAAGCGTGTTGGCTTGGATTGGTCTTCTGCACGTGAATCATTGGCTTCTCTTTTTTATCAAGAAAAGCATGGTGTTAATTTCTATCAGCATGCAATTACGCGCATGCGTTTGCTGTTTAGCCAGGCCTTGGGTTATGCCTTGCCAAATACGCCCCCTGATTTTGGGATCAATACGGCATTATTTGATACAACTAAGGCAAGTGTGGGTGATAAATACTTGGTTTTCCTCCATGGTACGATGTGGGTTACCAAGCAATGGCCAGAAGCATATTGGATAGCGTTAGCGAAATTAGCAGAAGTGCAGGGTTACCAAATTAAAATGAGTGGTGGTAATGCTGAAGAGATAGCAAGAGCTAGGCGTATTGCAGCGCATAGTTCTGCTATTCAAGTGATACCGCGTATGAGTATTGGTGAGATGGCAGCGCTTTTAGTGCATGCGAGCGGGGCGGTGGCGGTTGATACCGGGTTTGGTCATCTAGCTGCTGCATTAGGTGTGCCGACGGTCTCTATTTATGGTCCAACTAATGCTGAGTATACCGGTGCATTAGGATTGCATTCAGTGCATTTGTCCGCTGCTTTTCCTTGCGCACCTTGTCTGAGCCGTGATTGTACGTATAAAGGCGTGTCTGATGTGCAGCCTGCATGTTATACGAGTGTGCCACCGGCATCAGTATGGCAGGCTGT
>CAYZRM010000007.1:17130-34999 GCA_964480845.1 uncultured Coxiellaceae bacterium
ATGTGCAGCCTGCATGTTATACGAGTGTGCCACCGGCATCAGTATGGCAGGCTGTTGCTAGTTTGTTGGCAGAGCATAAATCTTTTTAAATGATGGGCCAGGGATTCCTCACCATGCCATCAGGCGTTACTTGAATAAGCTGTTACCGCAGTCTGATGTTGTGCCGCCGCAAGGGTCGGCAGGTGGTGCATCATTAATTGCTTTAGCGTCATTGAAGCTGCCAACATTGCGCATAGCAACGTGTCGCTTGTCTAAATGCAAATCATTTTTTGATGGGTAAGAGGTAATCTGAATCCGACTATTTTTGCGTATGCCTTTATTGTTGAGGTCGCTAGCAATAGGGAAGTAATCACCGTAACCAACGTAAGTTAGTTTGCGTGTATCAATGCCTGGTTCTTTAAACTGGTTTAAGCCAGCATCCCAAAGGTAGGCAGCAACTTTTTGCGCTCTTTGTTCAGATAATTTTCTTTCCCAGCGAGCACGTCCAAAGCCACTGGTATTGCCGGAGATAATAATATTATTGTCTGGCATGCGTTGTAAGACGATAGCCGCACTATTTAAGATGGCGGATGCTTGTGGCAAGAATTCTGCTGTATTAGGCTCAAATAGCTGGTCAGTTGGGATGTAAATGCCAAGCGTTTGTCCAACTTGATATACTTGGCCGCCACTTTGTATTACGCCACCTGCATCAAAACGTAACGTTGTCACATAATAACCTAGCATGCCACCACCTATGCCACCAAGAACCATTAGTGGTTTAGAGCCGCCGAGTAAAGCAACTGTTCCTGCGCCCGCGCCTGCTCCAATCCCTGCACCTAAGACATTGCCAGTTGTGTGATTATTTGTGCTGAAGGGATTATAGCTGCAGCTTGTTAGTAAAAACGCTAGAAGTAGGTAGCAGCTAGTTAATCTCATATCCTTGAGCATGGTATTTTCCCTAGTAAAATTTTACTAATTATAGCTCGATCCCTTAAGATTTCGCGACTATTTCATGCCTTTCTAATTAGTAAAAAAGATAATAGATATATTCTGTTTTATTAAGTAGTATTTAATGGAGGGCTAGAACCTGAGGAGAATGGAATGGATAATATGGAAAAGACGAACGAAGACCCTTACCCGGGTGTCTTATCCTCTGGCCACCTTTCTGCTTGGCAGCTTGCAAAAGCTTACTGGCGATCTGAGCAACGCTTTCCTGTGTATTTCTTTTTTTCTTTAGTTGTCTTGCTGACCTTTGCTTTTGTTAGCTTGGATGCAGTTTTTAATTATTACTACTACCACTACTACGAGGTGTTGCAATATTCAGCTGACCATGGCGTTGCTCGTATATTACTGGTTGCGGGTATGCTGACAGCTTTTTATCTCTTGTTTGCCGGCTTTCGCTATTCTGTGACCTATATCTTTGGCGTGCGATGTCGTCATTGGCTGCGTAAACATGCTTCTCACCTATTTAGTGGTTTTGGACAAAAAACAGAGCGGCTAAATTCACATGTGCAGAAAGATTTAGATGCACTGATTAACTACTCGATTGATTTATCCATTGGTTTAATTGGTGTGCTAACCACTTTTTGGGTCATGATTTATATTTTATGGCTACTTTCAGGCGACTTAAATGTTTCCTTGGGGCGTTTTGGTACTTATGCACTGCCTGGTTATTTAGCTTGGTTAGGTATTATTTATGCAATTGCCTGGACCTTTTTTTCAGTTAAAGGCCAAAAGGATAGTTTGCTAGGGCGTTTGATTAAGCATGTCAGTGTGACTTTGCCACAGCGTCATCTCACGTTGATAACAATGGCTTTTTATCATATCTCTGTGGTGCTGCCATTGATTTTTGTGTTGCCTGGCTCGCTAGATAAAATCTTCTTGCTCAGTTGGTTATTGCAGAGTTTGCAGGCATTTAACCGAGTTCAGCACTCCTTAGAATTTACGGTGAAGCGTTTGGCGTAAGTTCACCTGTTACATTCGTGGTAATTAAAATTTAATGTCAGTATTATAAAAGAGGCATAGTGCTTTTATTCCTAGTAGACAAGGATGTTTATGAGTCAATATCTATCAGCTTCGCATTATACTATTTGGGGATTGATTAAGCTTTATTGGAAGTCTGATCAGCGTAAACATGCCTATATCTTTTTTGCTATTGCCATGGGTATGACGGTTAGTTTGGTTGCTTTTGATGTTGTATTTAATTACTGGTACAACTACTTTTACGATGCTTTGCAAAATTATCATCAACAGCTAGCAATGCAGTTATTGTTGGCTTTTGTTGGCATTGCGGCAGTTTATATTTTCCTTGCCGTTTATCGTTTTTATATCGCACAACTTTTTGGATTGCGTTGGCGGAAATGGTTGACTCAGGAGTTTTTGGGGCGTTGGCTTCAGCATAAATCGTATTATAATTTAGAAACCTTTGATGAGAAGACGGATAATCCCGAGCAGCGTATACAGGAAGATATTGCATCCATCGTTTCTTATTCTATCCAGTTATCTATCGGACTAGTTAGCTCGGTGACTACCTTTTTCGCTTTTGTTTTTATCTTATGGTCCCTGTCTGGTCCGTTAGTGTTATCTTTTGGTAGTTGGGGCGTCTTGCGTTTGCCTGGTTATCTCGTTTGGGTAAGTTTATTTTATGCCTTTGTTGGTAGTTATTTTACAATTAAGCTAGGTAGTCCATTGGTCCCTCTCAATTTTGAGCAACAGCGTCGTGAGGCAACTTTCCGTTTTGCGGCAACTGATTTAAGAATGCATGCTGAGCATGTGGCCTTGTACGAAGGTGAACAACATCAGAAAAAAACATTAACGACCTTATTCCAATTGGTCATTGATAATTGGTATATGATTTTGATTAGGCAGAAAAAGTTGTTATGGTTTACCTCAGCTTATGGTCAAACAGCAGTTATTTTGCCTTTACTGGTAGCATTGCCCAATTATTTTGACAGAGTATTTATGTTGGGCGGCTTAATGCAAACAATACGGGCTTTTGGGAGTGTGCAGGAATCTATTTCATTTTTAGTGAGCTCCTATACTCAAATTGCTGAATGGCAGGCGGTAGGTCAACGATTGACTACTTTTGTTAATCACATGAATGAGGTGGATGCAACTGTTGCTAGTACGAATAAACTAGAGAGAATAGAGCAGCCAGGAAATGAGGTGGTGGCAAGGAATGTGAATCTTTGTTTGTCTGATGGCACTTTGCTGATGAAGAATATTAGTGAAACCTTTGTGCATGGGCGCCATTATTTATTAAAGGGTGATTCTGGTTTAGGGAAAAGTACATTTATCAAAGCGCTAGCAGGTATTTGGCCCTATGCTAACGGTGAAGTGATATTTCCTAGCCAACAAAATATCATGTATCTCTCACAGAAAGCTTATATGCCTATTGGTTCATTAGCTGCGGCTATTTTGTTTCCAGATGAAGATAATCAAGCATTGCGTCCTATGATAGAAGATGCATTAATTAAATGTCATCTGGCTCATTTGATTCCTAAATTAAATGAAGTAGCTGCATGGTCTGAAAAATTGTCGCCAGGTGAGCAGCAACGGATAGCATTTGCTAGGGTACTGTTGCACAGGCCAAATTGGGTGTTTATGGATGAAAGCACTTCTATGCTAGATATCGGTAATGAAGATTATTTATACCGTATGTTAAAGCGGGAGTTACCTGATTGTTCTATTATTAGCATTGGGCACAGGCCAAGCTTGGATGTGCACCATGATGAAGTGATAGATATGACGATGTTTAAAATGTAGCTTTAAGCTGCCGCGGCAAAAGATGATGGATTGCTTCGCTACGCTCGCAAAGACGGCGGGTTAGGGGAATGGTGAATATAAGCTAATCTAGCTGACTTAAAGCTGATGTATTATCACGCGCGCCATATGATGGTGAGTGCAGGGAAGCAGTCCACCAGTCTGCCGTCTTTGCGAGCGTAGCGAAGCAATCCATGATCGGTGCTTCGAAGTATGCGAGTATTTATTTGTAATAACTGATAGTCAAATTTGGCAGTTGGGACAAAATGTCGTCCCTCTTTGTCCTAGTCGCATTGATTCAAGTGGTGTTTTGCATTGAGGGCAGGCTTGGCCTGCTTTGCCGTACACATTTAGCTGTATGCTAAAATACCCTGGTGATCCGTCGCTTTGAGTGAAGTCTTTTAGCGTGGTGCCTCCTTTTTTGATAGCGGCTTTTAAAATTTGCTTAATTAGCGGGACTAATTTTGCAAATTCTTCCTCTGTTACCTTGCTAGCTAGTCTGCTTGGGTGTATGCCTGCCAGAAATAAAGCCTCAGTTGCGTAAATATTACCAACGCCGGCTACTATTTTGCCGTCCATAATAAAGGATTTAATGGCAGTAGACCTGTTTTTTGCTTTTTTTAGAAGGTAGCCGGTATTGAATTGGCTTGTTAGTGGTTCAGGCCCAATATTTTTAAGTAGAGGATGCGCTAGCGGGTCTTCTGTTGTCCATAAAATAGCGCCAAACCGTCTAGGGTCGGTGAATCGTAGGTAGGCATGGTTACTGAAATATATGTCTACGTGATCATGTTTTTGCGGGCTGTAGGGTTCCGCCAAAATACGCAAGCGACCAGACATCCCAAGGTGTAATATCAAGGTGCCTTTGGGGAAGGTAAGTAGCAAGTATTTGTTTCTTCTTGATAAATTAAGCAGGGGTTGGCCAATAAGTAGGCTAAGTTCAGGAATGGGCCAGCGTAGTTTGGGGTGTCTTACCTCAGTATTTATCACTATTTGGTTAATGATATGAGGCATGATACCTCGTAATGTTGTTTCAACTTCTGGCAATTCTGGCATTTAAAACCTGCTTGTTATGTTTTGGGTATGGTATCATACCGCAAAATATAAAGAGGGCTTACCATGTTTGGTTTAATTCAATTGCCTTGGTGGGGTTATGTGCTGGTAACGTTGGCGCTAACTCAAATGACCATTTTTTCCGTCACACTATACTTGCATCGTTGCCAAGCGCATCGTGCATTGGATTTGCACCCTGCCGTTAGGCATGTTTTCCGTTTTTGGCTTTGGTTAACAACTGGGATGATTACTAAGGAATGGGCTGCTATCCATCGTAAACACCATGCAAAAGTAGAAACAGAAGAAGATCCACATAGTCCAGTTGCTAAAGGTATTAAAACGGTTTTCTTTGAAGGGGCAGAGTTATATCGCAAGGCTACCAAAGATAAGGAAACAATGGAGCGTTATGGTGCTGGGACAGATATGGATTGGTTGGAACGCAATCTATATGCACGCTGGAACAGTATTGGTATTGCTTTGATGTTTGTGATTGATGTTGTATTGTTTGGTGCAATTGGTATCACCATCTGGGCTGTGCAAATGGCATGGATCCCTTTATTTGCTGCAGGTGTGATTAACGGTATAGGGCATTACTGGGGTTATCGTAATTACGAAGTGAAAGATAGTTCTCGTAATGTGTTTCCAATTGCTTTCTTTATTGGTGGCGAAGAGTTGCATAATAACCATCATGCCTACGGAACCTCTGCAAAATTCTCTAGCAAGCCTTGGGAGTTTGATATTGGCTGGATGGTGATTCGTATCCTACAAGTATTTGGTTTGGCTAAGCCACGACGTGTCATTCCTAAACCAAAAACTAATTCCGCTAAAGCAATGATTGATACTGATACATTGAAGGCTATTATTGCATATCGTTTTCAGTTGATGTCTAGTTATGCAAGTGAAGTCGTACTTCCTGCTTTACATGAAGAAAAGAAGCGTGCGTGTAAGGCAAGCCAAGCTTTGTTACGACGTGCCGGTACAATCTTAGTTCGTGATGATTCGATTATGAAAGACAGTCAAAAAGCGCGTTTGGCAGCAGTGCTTGAAAATTTTCAGTCATTGAATATTGTTTACGAATACCGCGTAAAATTGCAGGCTATTTGGAGTCGAAGCACAGCTAGTCAGAAAGAGTTGTTGGATGCTTTGCAAGAATGGTGTCATCAGGCTGAGGCAACAGGCATTGAGGCGTTATTAAATTTTGCTCAGCGCCTAAAAACTTACGTACCACAAGAAGCGTAATTAAAGACAGCCTGGAATCATATTCTTCCAGGCTGTCTTTCTATGTTTATCCTAATCTTCTAGCATTTACTTTGCGACCTTTTAGTTTGCCTGTTTGTAAATAACTTAATGCTTTATTTGCTTGGTTGCGAGCAATAGCTACATAAGCATTCATATCCATAATATGAATTTTACCAATGACATTGCCTGGTAAGCCGGCTTCTTTTGTTAATGCACCTAAGATATCACCTGGACGGATTTTTTCTTTCCTGCCCGCACCTAGTGAGATGGTAACCATGCTAGGTTGCATCGCTGATTTATTGCGAGTGTCTAGGGCTGCTGCATGCTGCCAATGAATGGCTTGTCCCGCTTGATTTTCAATGATAATTAATCGTTCGGCATCGTTAGGTAGCGTTAAGCTAACGGCTAATCCATGACTGCCCGCGCGACCTGTTCGTCCTATACGATGTATATGTACATCATCTTCAAATGCCAATTCGTAGTTGATAACGAGGGGAAGGTCTTTAATATCTAGTCCTCGTGCTGCAACATCAGTTGCTACTAAAATAGAGCAGCTTTGGTTGGCAAAACGTACCATTGCCTGATCTCTATCAACTTGCTCCATGTCGCCGTTTAAAGCAAGTGCATTAAATCCAGCTCGACGTAGTTCATTTGCAATCTCAGTTGTTTGTAATTTGGTATTGCAAAATACCAAGGCAGATGTCGGCTGATGGTGGAGTAGTAAATTTTTTAATAACGGTAGTTTATCGGCTGTACGGCTAACTTCATAAAAGTGCTGTTCAATGTGGCCAGTGTTGTGAATTGTGTCTACCTGTATCTCTTGAGGTTTTCTCATGAATTCCTGGCATAATTTTTCAATTTCTTCAGGGTAGGTAGCTGAAAACAGCAGCGTTTGTCTGGAGGCTGGGCAGTGTGACATGATGGTACGCATGTCATCCAAAAACCCCATGTCTAGCATTCTGTCAGCTTCATCCAGTACTAAGGTGCGTAATTTTTTTAGTGATAAAGAATGTTCATTGAGGTGTTTAAGTACTCGCCCAGGTGTGCCAACAATAATGTGAGCTCCATGTCTTAACGAGTCCAGCTGGGGGCGCATAGGGATGCCGCCAGATAAATTTAATATTTTTACATTTGGCATTTGCCTTGCTAGCTGACGCAATGATTGGCATACCTGTTCTGCTAGTTCCCTGGTTGGGCATAAGACTAGCGATTGAACAGCGTATAAGTCTAGGTTCAAGTGGCTTAATAGGCCTAATCCAAACGCGACTGTTTTGCCGCTCCCTGTTTTGGCTTTGGCTATCACATCGTGCTTGGCGAGGATGAGTGGCAAGCTTTTTTCTTGGATAGGTGTCATGGCTGCATAGTTTAATGAATCTAAATTCTTCAGCAGTGCAGCGGGTAGCGGTAGGGCGGAGAAAGCTTGGTTTTGTTCGGTCATGGTATGCTCACTAGTCGTCGTTTAGCGGGAAAAACAAAAAAGCCTACGCTCTAAAATGACAGAGTGTAGGCTGATATCCAATACGGATAAGTACGAGGAACGAGGTTGTGTACGAAAAGCTTAGATTTTTGCTTCTTTGAAGATAACGTGTTTGCCGTTTTTGCCGGTCGCTTCGTTAAATGCTAGTTTGTCGTACTTGCTAAACTCGAGTTTACCAGTGGTTGTCTTTTTATTTTTATTGGTGGTATAAAAAGTACCAGTTGGTTTGCCAGCTTTGGTTAAGCCGGTTGATACTAACTTAATTTTATCGCGCATAATGAATTACCTTAAATAGTTTAACAGCCGATTTGGTCGCATAGGTGCATACTACCGAGAACGGCTTCAATACCGTATTTGTCGATAATGCGGATGCCGCGCGCGCTAACACGGAGTCTAACAAATCTTTTTTCGCTTTCTAGCCAAAAGCGCTTGTTTTGCAAGTTAGGCAAGAAGCGACGCTTGGTTTTATTGTTTGCGTGGGAAACATTGTTTCCAACCATAGGGCCTTTGCCGGTTATTGGACATTTCTTAGCCATAAATTGCTCTCTATTTGATCATTCTAAAAATTTGGTTTGAAATACATTTGTATCAAGGGTGCAACTTATACCAGAAAGTAATCAAGAGAGCAACAGCCCTGCTTCTGCAAACGAAAAGATACCCGGGTTGCCAACAATAATATGGTCGGCCACTTTGATGTCAATCAAGGCTAATCCTTGAGCAATTAGGCGAGTAATATCTTGATCGGCTGTGCTAGGCTCTGCTCGCCCAGAAGGATGGTTGTGGGCAAGGATAATGTGAGTGGCGTGATGGCTTAACGCTTTTTTAACAATTTCCCGCGGATAGACATTGGCTTCATTAATGGTGCCATAGAAAAGTATTTCAAAGTTAATCAAGCGAAATTGGGTATCTAAAAAAAGACAGGCAAAGACCTCTATTGAATAGTCTCTTAATTTATCTGCTAAGAATTGCTGGGTGGCTCGACTATTAGTGAGTGTTGCATACAGAGGTGGTGGTTCACTCAGGCAGCGTTTGCCTAACATGAAGGCAGCTTTTAAGGCAGCATATTTTGCAGCACCTATGCCAGCGGTTTGCATTAATGTAGCCGGCGGAGCTTGCATTAGCTTTTTTAAGCTGCCATGTGTGGTTAATAACTCTTTGGCAATATCAAGCGCACTTTTGCCACGCACCCCTGTTTTTAGCAGGATGGCGATTAGTTCGGCATCTGTTAGTTGATTTTCACCGCGTTGGTATAGTTTTTCTCTGGGTCTATCTTCTTTTGGCCATTGGTTTATTGTCACGTTGAGACTCCATAAAAGGTGTAAATAGTGTTATTGTGTAGCGGCTGTTTTAGGCCATTAAATTGTAGAGATGACCATATGACTCAATGTTTGAAGGGTAAGCATGTCTTATTAGGTGTGACAGGCAGTATTGCTGCTTACAAAAGTGCAGATCTTGTGAGGCGCTTGCGTGAGGTGGGGGCTGCGGTCAGAGTGGTGATGACTGACAATGCTAAGCAGTTTATCACGCCTTTGACGATGCAGGCAGTGTCTGGCTATCCCGTGCATGATGAGCTGTTTGATTTACAAGCAGAGGCGGCGATGGGGCATATTGAGCTTGCTCGCTGGGCGGATATTGTTTTAGTTGCGCCAGCAACAGCAGACTTTATGGCGCGTTTTGCGCGTGGACACGCTGATGATTTGCTAACAACTTTGTGTTTAGCAACCCCCGCACCTGTCATGGTAGCGCCTGCCATGAATCAGGGAATGTGGAAGCATATCTTGACCCAAACTAATCTGCAATTACTAGAGCAAAAAGGCGTTCTCATTTTGGGCACAAGTGAGGGCAGTCAAGCGTGTGGCGATGTCGGTCCTGGGCGCATGTTAGAGCCCTTAGAGATAGTGAAGAAGGTCAGTGCGCTTTTTCAGACATCCGCATTAGCGGGACTTAAGGTGTTAGTAACAGCGGGCCCTACGCACGAGCATATCGACCCTGTTCGTTACTTAGCCAATGGGAGTTCGGGCAAGATGGGTTATGCGTTGGCTGTTGCTGCTCAGGCAGCAGGCGCAGAGGTAGTATTGGTATCCGGCCCTGTTAGCTTGTCACCACCTGCTCGCATAGAGACCATGTGTGTTACTGCAGCGCAAGAAATGTACGATTTGGTGATGAAAAAAGTTCCTGAGTGTGATATATTTTTGGCCGTTGCTGCTGTCAGTGATTATCGTTCAGAGTCGGTAGCTGAACAGAAAATCCATAAAAATGAAGAAGTTATGCAGATTCGATTGGTTAAAAACCCAGACATTGTGGCCAGTGTGGGTGCTTTGTCCAATAAGCCATTTGTGGTTGGGTTTGCTGCTGAGACGGAAAATGTATTAGAGCAAGCAGCGCGTAAGCGTGAACGTAAGAAAATGGATATGATTATTGCTAACCAGGTAGGAAAAGGCTTAGGTATGGGGACTGATGATAATGCGGTGACCGTGATCTCGGCGGATGGTGAAGAAGTCTTGGCACCTGCTAACAAAGCTGTCTTGGCGCGGCAATTAATCGCAATGATTGCGGATCAATTTAAGAAGAGAAGATCATGACTGAAAAATTAATGCAGCACGAAGCGACAAGCGTCGCATTACATACAGTTCCAAAAACAAAGACAATACAGTTAAAAATACTAGATCCACGCATAGGGAAAGAGTTTCCTTTGCCCCGCTATGAAACAGAAGATGCGGCAGGTTTAGATTTACGTGCTTGCGTGGATGGTGCGCTAACGATTGAACCGGGGCAAACCAGTTTAATACCAACTGGCATGTCTGTTTACATCGGGGATCCACAAATGGCAGCGGTTATTTTACCCCGTTCAGGTTTAGGGCATAAGCATGGTTTAGTATTAGGCAACTTAGTTGGCTTAATTGATGCAGATTACCAGGGCCCATTAATGGTGTCTTGCTGGAACCGTAGCGAAACAGCTTATACTATCCAACCTGGTGATAGAATTGCACAATTGGTCTTTTTACCCATCGTCCGCGCGCAGTTTGAAATGGTTGAAGAGTTTGCTGCAACCGAGCGTGGCGCGGGTGGTTTTGGTCATTCAGGAAAAAATTAAATGTTATTAGCTGATATCACACAACAACTAGATCCTTCTATTTTTCGTGCCTACGATATTCGTGGCATTGTGGGCGAGTCATTAACACCAGAATCTGTTTATTTGATTGGTAAGGGATTAGGTTCGTTGGCGCTAGATAGCGGCGAAAAAGAAATTGCGGTGGCGCGTGATGGTCGCTTGTCAGGGCCTTCACTGTCTGCCGCATTATGCGATGGTATTTTGTCTACCGGTTGCGATGTGGTTGACTTGGGTATGGCACCAACACCAGTATTATATTATGCAACACATCACTTGCCATACCGGTCTGGTGTGATGCTGACTGGTAGTCATAATCCGCCCAATTATAATGGATTGAAAAGTGTTATTAATGGTAAAACGTTAGCAGAACAGGCTATTCAAGCATTGTATCAGCGTATTGCAAATAATCATCTACATGAAGGTCGGGGCAAAAAGCGTGAACTTAATCTGGTAGATGCTTACATTGCGGATGTGGTAGGTAAAGTTAAATTATCTCGACCATTAAAAGTGGTTATTGATGCTGGTAATGGTGTGCCAGGCATGATGGCGCCTGCTTTATTTAAAGCACTGGGTTGTGAGGTGCATGAGATTTTTTGTGATGTTGATGGTCATTTTCCTAATCACCATGCTGATCCTAGCCAGCCTGAAAACTTGCAGGATTTGATTGATCAGGTAAAAGTCACGAATGCTGATATTGGTTTGGCGTTTGATGGTGATGGTGATCGTTTAGGTGTGGTGACTAGCCAAGGTAAGATTATCTGGCCGGATCGTTTGTTAATGTTATTCGCAAAGTCACTGTTACAAGAAGATCAAGGCGCAGATATTATTTATGATGTGAAATGTTCTAGCCATTTACATGATCAAATTGAATCTCATGGCGGAAAGCCATTAATGTGGAAGACAGGGCACTCGCTTATTAAAGCCAAAATGCAAGAAATGCAGGCAGCGTTGGCAGGCGAAATGAGCGGGCATTTTTTCTTTAAGCAGCGCTGGTATGGCTTTGATGATGCTTTGTATGCAGGTGCCAGGTTACTAGAGATTTTATCAAAAGAAACGGTAGATAGTGATGCTGTGTTTGCTGCTATTCCTGATAGTGTGAATACACCAGAGTTGAAAGTGTTGGTGCCAGAGGCGGAAAAATTCACAGTGATGCAGCAATTAGTTGATGGTGCCGATTTTGGTAGTGCCAAGGAAGTTATCACCATTGATGGTTTACGCGTTAATTTTCCTAATGGTTGGGGTTTGGTTCGCCCATCAAATACAACACCGTATTTAGTTCTACGTTTTGAAGCGATCAATGCGTCTGTATTAAATGAAATCCAGGTTGCTTTTCGTGCTTGGATGTTATCAATTAGGCCGGAATTAGATTTGCCATTTTAGAAGTTAGTTATGCAGACACATGATGTGATCATAGTAGGCGGCGGCATGGTTGGTTTAACACTAGCCTTGGCGCTTGCCAAGCAAACAAGTTTATCTATTGCGGTGCTTGAGGCGCGGGAAGAATCTATTGCTTGGTCTAGCGATGAGTATCAACCTAGGGTGAGCGCTTTGTCTTTGGCGTCTGAGCGTATTTTGCGTGCTTTGGATGTATGGTCTTTTATTGTAGAAAGACGCGTTAGCCCGTTTACGCAGATTCAAGTATGGGATCACTATGCCAATGGTGAGCTTAATTTTCATGCGCAAGATATGGCACAAGCTAAGTTAGGCGTGATTGTTGAGAATAATTTGGTACAGTGGGCGCTCAGAGAAAGAGTGAAGCAGTGTCCTCAAATTACTTACATTTCTCCTATGCAGCTAGTTGATTTGAGAGAAGTAGACAAAGGTGTTGAGTTAATTGATAGTGATGCGCAAGTATGGAAGGCTAGGCTGGTCGTTGGTGCGGATGGTGCACATTCATGGTTGCGTCAGCATGCTAAGATTGATGTGACCCAAACAGAATATTACCAACAGGCTGTTGTCGCTACTGTGCATACTGAGTTGCCACATCAATCTATTGCTAGACAAGTTTTTTTAGAAACAGGTCCCTTGGCCTTTTTGCCGTTAGCCTCGCCTAATGCATGTTCTATTGTTTGGTCTTTACCAACAATAGATGCAGATTATGTGAAAAATTTACCGTCCGATATTTTTAAGGAAAAATTGACCTCAGCATTTGGCAGTCGATTGGGCACCGTGATTGAGGTAGAGAGACGCTATGTTTTTCCGTTAAAGGCGCAGCAAATTGCACAGTATGTCAAGCCACATATGGCTTTTATTGGCGATGCGGCTCATATAGTGCACCCTTTGGCAGGTCAAGGAGTGAATATAGGGATATTAGATGCATGTAGTTTGGCAGAAGTGATTACTGATACGGTGAAAGAGAATCGAGATTTTTCTGCATTGCATCACTTGCGTCGGTATGAGCGCTGGCGTAAGGCTGATAATTTACCTATGTTAGCGGGGGTGGATGCGCTGAAACGGTTGTTTGCTAATGACCATAAAGCAGTACAATTTCTGCGACATATGGGTTTAGAGGCGACCAATCATTTAGGCGTGGTAAAGAATTTATTCATTCGGCATGCGGTTGGTGATAGGGCTGACTTGCCTAGGCTTGCTCTTTAGTTCTTTATCCTGGATCAGCCATCAACTTACCCAGGATAAGTGCATTTAATATTTAGCACGATAATGCGTGGTATCTCGCGAATTTGATGATTGGCCATGAGTGAAAAAACGATAATTAATGTCTTGGCCTTCAGATGCTAACCTACTTAATTTTTCATAAGAGCTACATTTTAACTCTGCTATAGAGAGTTTTTTATCGAAAATCAGTGTAGCGATTTTTTCATTTTTTAGATAGTTAGCATTTTTAGGTGCTTGTTTTATTAATTCATTAAGATCGTTCATGGAGAGGGTGTTACTTAGCATTAATTTTTCAACATTACTATTTTCTAGTAGATAAACAGTTCTACGTTCTACTTCCATCCAGCTTAACCAGTCAATAAGGTTGTTGTGAAAGTAATTAATGTAACTATGCTTTAGAAAAATGGGTTTCAAGTAGTAGGGGATCTGCAATGCTATTTCAACAGGTAACTTATCAGAAGAAATTAATTGTGCAATGCAAGGTGCTATGAGTAATCTGCATTGCGATATTGTTATATCATGGATATTCAAGGTTCTATTTAAAAATAGCGGTAAATAGGTTGGGTGACTAATAAGATTAACTTCATCAGTCGATAGTATTAGTGCATATGAAAATCTTATAATGTTTTCCATGATCAGTTTTTTGATAGCTGGTTTTATTAGTGTTGTATATTGGTCTTCTTTATCAACCTGTAATATTTGATGTAATCTAATTTTCTCGTTTAATAATTGCGATAAATAATATTTATCTGTTAAAAGCTCCGCTGCATAGCTCATAGGTTGTATTTGTGAAAGAGTATCATTTATTATTTGTTTTTCTGCCAGGCATTGTTCTATGTGTTTTATAGAGTTTACTATGACTAGTATTTCTATGCGGTGAGCTATCATATAGATAGATACTTCATCCATAAAATAAAAAGGATCGACATCTGTAATCATGAAAGTATTTGATGACTCTGAGTGGTTTGGTGTATTGATTTTGAAGGTTACTTTAATTGATCGCTCGTCCTCTTTAAAATCAATATGAAAAGAATATATTTTTTCTGGATTATTTGCTCTTTGCTCCCAGATGGTTGTTGGTTCATTGAGTTGTTTGTTCTGGCTAGTTAATATTGTTTCGTGATCTTCGCCCACTATTTGTGTTTTTAATATGTAATCTTTATCCCATGGGGTTTTTGTTTTTGCTTTTATTTCTGATTGATTAATGTGTTTTGTCACTAATTCAATTACATGATTCTTGACATCAGCAATAGTGATGTTCGTTTTGTTTTGTTGGTCTAGGCGGTAGAATGCATTTTGCGGTGTTTGAATAAACTGACATAATTGTTTAATATCGTCTGGAATGTCAGGTATATTTTTATTATCTAAATAGGCGACTAACTGACGTATTGTTTTGTTGAGAGATGTGGGATCTGATGGGAACTCTAACAAGTAATCCATGCTAGCGAGTATAAAAGATTCTTGTGCGTCATTTAACGAAGTTCTCGTGACAGCCATGTCCACCTCCTGTGTACAGTTTCTCATTGCGTGCTGTTTATACTATAATAGCCATCCTATTCTTAAGATTACGTTAACAGTTCTGCCGTCTTTCGTGTGTGCAAGGTTGTTTTGTTAGTATCAATATGTTTTTTCAAAGAATTTTATGATGAAAATTAAATATTATAGTTTGCTTGTAATGAGCTTAATGGCCATATTTTTCTGTGTTTCCGCCAACGCAGATGCATTAACCTTTTCGGTAAGTGGCGTGACACCTGAGCAAGAGAAGAATATTAATGCACGTTTAACGGTCGATATACAAGCTTTAGGGCAATCATTAACCACTCCGCAAGTGCAAACGCTTTATCATCAAGGCTGTGAAAGTATTAAGCAAGCGCTACAGCCTTACGGGTATTTTAAAGCACGTGTGTCGCCTATACATTTGTTGCATGGAAAAGATGGATGGACGGGATTTTTTAATGTGCATTTAGGCCCTGTTCTAAGAATCAGTCATGTGGATATTAAAGTAGATGGCCCGGGAGAGTTTGATGCGGATGTTATTAAAGCAGTTCATACTTTCCCTATAAAAGACCATGATCAATTTCAAGCAACTCTTTATGAAACTGGGAAGGCTGAATTATTGGCTAAAATCCAGGAGCAGGGTTTCATTAACGCAGCTTATCAAGTTAGTGATGTTAATATTGATCTAATATCGTATCGCGCTAATATTAAGTTAAGAATAAAAACAGGCGATCTCTATTATATTGGCCAAATTAATTATCAACAACATGCTTATAACCCTAATTTTCTAAATAGAATACGGTTTTTCAAACAAGGTGAAGCATTTTCTAATGCAAGGGTCCAGGCATTTCAGCAAGAAATGGAGAGCTCAGGTTATTTTAAACGTGTTGATGTCATGCCAGATATGGAAAATATTAAGTATGATTATGTGCCTCTTACTGTTGCTTTGCAGCCTCCAAAGTCTCAACAATATAATGTTGGCATAGGTTACGGAACATTCACCGGCCCACGGCTAACAAGTAAAATTCAATTTCCTCGCGTGACGGATACAGGGCAATATTTTAATGCGGAGTTAAAGTTGTCAAGCGTGCTCTCAGGTGTTGCGGCTAAATATTTTATTCCTGGCCGAAATCCTTTGAGAGATAAATATGTCTTAGGGGCCAGTTATCAACAGTTTTCTCCTAAAAATGGTCAAAGTCAGTCAGGTAATTTATCTGCCAGTTATTTAACAAAATGGGGAGAGAATTGGCGTGGTAGTGCAACAGCCAATTTTTTGGTGGAGCATTATGAGATTTTAAATCAACCTTCTTTACGCAGGCATTTTTTATATCCATCCATCAATCTTATTTATTTAAAAACAGACAACATCATTAACCCTACTAGTGGAAAAATGCTAAATATTACGTTACAGGGTGCCGCGCAGGCAGTTTTTTCTTCTACTAATTTTGTACAGAGTGAAATACAAGGTAAGTATTTATTTAGTCCTACAGTTAATTCTAGAGTAATTTTTAGAGGCGATTTTGGATATACCGTGGTCGAGAATCTGGCTAATTTACCATTAACTCTGCGTTATTTTGCTGGTGGTATTAATAGCATACGTGCGTATCCTGATAGCAGTATTGGGCCAGGTCGTTATTTATATGAAGGTAGTGCTGAATATCGTTATCGGGTATGGGATCAGCTATATGGCGCTGTGTTTTATGATGCTGGTACTGCTACTAATAATTTTGGTACGCCGTTGAATGTAGGTGCTGGGGTGGGTGCTGTATACGAGTCACTAGTTGGTCCTATTCGTTTATATCTTGCAAAATCAATCTCTAGGCCGCATCCATCGTATAATATTGAGTTTGCAGTGGGGGCTGAGTTCTAATGAGACGTATTTTTCTTGGTAGCTTGACGCTGATATTAGCTTTTGTGTTTTTTATTACAAGCACAGAGTTAGGCTTGAAGGCTGGCATTTTTGCAGCTAATCGATGGTTGATACAGGGCCTTCACATTCAGCATATTAAAGGCTGTCTTTATCAAATGCATTTACAAAATATCGAATACCATAGTGACGCTGTTGATCTGCATATTGATAATATTTATTTCAATTGGAATCCATTTGCTTTGCTTGGTGCAAAATTTAGAATAAATACCTTGCTAATTACGCATCCTGTCATAAAAATCAAACCTACTCAATCAGAAAAATCTGCAACTAATTATCCATTTTTTTACCTTAAATATTTACAATTACATCATTTGCAAGTGAATCAGTTAGTGTTGAGTGTGGATAATGATTCTACGTATCTCATTCAAAATATACGTTTTGATTCAGATGATTTTATTCATTATGCGTTTGTAACGGATGCACTAGCTGGGGATACTAAGGGGCATGTCATATTTAATTGGGATGATGGCTTAGATTGGCAGTTAGATGTGCTCAGTAAGTCATTAAATTTATCCCAAGCAAATGCTAAGTTAATTGGTTTAATTAATCTTGATATTTTTGTTCAGGGAAAAATGGATAAAAAAAGCCTATCAAGTATTAGGATTAAGTTAAATCATATAAATGGAGAATTAAATCATTATCCTGTACAAGGCAAAGGTGATATTAGCTATCAACATAAGCGTTTGTTGGTAAAATCATTGGATGTAACCGTTGCTAATGCTTATCTGCGTGCATCAGGGGCACTTGAAAAAGATTATCATTTCTCATGGCATCTAAATTTACCTGATTTGCAAAGTTTGATGCCTAGTTTGCATGGCCAATTTTCTTTAAAGGGAGACGTATCTGGTGAATATGATAATCCTAGTGTTCAAGCAGTTTTGAGCGCAAAAAATATTTCTTTTGAAAAATATAAGTTAAGTAAATTGGATGGTGCACTCAATTTGTCATTGATGGGGCAGTCCAATGTTGATTTTTACGGTGGAAAGATTGACTTAGATGGCTATAAGCTTGATCGTATTCATTTAAATGGCCATGCTCAACGTGAAGATAATGCATTAATTTCTCAGTGGAAGTTGTTAATAGACGGACGTTCAGTATTGTTTGCGGATATTAACTTACCTAAATTTACCCATTTATTAGACCTTAATCAGTCCATTGTAGGCAATATTCATTTTCCTCCTGTATTGTTACAAACCCTGAACTTTTC
>CAYZRM010000007.1:35099-37021 GCA_964480845.1 uncultured Coxiellaceae bacterium
CCATTGTAGGCAATATTCATTTTCCTCCTGTATTGTTACAAACCCTGAACTTTTCATTTCCTCAGGTAAGTGATCTTCGTGGACGGTTGTCAGGTAATATTGATTTGTCCGGCTATTTGTCTAAATTATCTTATAAGGGTGAGTTAAATATAAATCAAGGTTCATTGTTGTTGCCTGCTACTAATACGCGAATTGATCAAATAGCATTAGCTTCTTCTTTTGGTGGTGATAATAAAATATATTTTAATGGGCATTTTAGAATGGGGGCGGGTTCTGCTTCTCTAAATGGTCAATTCAGCTTGAAACCTGAATTAAGTGGGCATGTTGATTTGCAAGGGGATCGATTGACTGTATTAAATAGCAATGATTATAAACTACAGGCTAATCCAACGTTGAGCCTGGATTATTCATTAAAAGAAATAGTAGTGACGGGGACTATTCACATTCCGACAGCAAATATTAGACCGACAAGCTATGTTAGTGTTGTGACCTTACCTAAAGATGTTGTCTTTATTGGTCAGCCTAAAGAGACATCTTATATACCTAATGATTTAAAGTTAAATATCAATCTTACATTAGGCAAACCTATTGTATTTAAATATCAAGATTTGACGACAGAAGTTAGTGGCGGAGTAACGATTTACTCTGTACCTAATTCAGTCTTGATGGCTAAAGGTGAGCTTGTTTTGGAGAAAGGTACTTATCAAGCTTATGGGAATATCTTGGCTATCCAGCAAGGGCGTATTATTTTTGATAATAGTCCGTTAACTAATCCTCATCTTGATATTAAGGCAGCTAAGAAAGTAAGAATAATAGCAATGAGCGGTAGTGATCAGGTGGCTGGAGGTTTGCAAAGTAGTTATATGGGTGCGGATGCTACTAATGTCGGTGTTATTATTAAAGGGAGCGCTGAACAGCCTATTGTGAAGCTGTATTCTTCTCCTGCCGGTTTATCTCAGGGAGATATTTTGTCGTATTTATTGTTTGGTTATCCAAAGTCAGAATTAAGTGGCGGCAATAAAGGTGCATTATTAAGTGCTTTGGCCACACTGAACATGCCTGGTGGTGGTACTAGTGGTATAACTGATAAGCTCAAAAATTTTATTGGATTATCTGATATTGGTGTTGGTAGTACGGAAGTATTTGATGAGAGTCAAAATGCGGTGACACGTCAGACAACCGTTAATGTAGGCAAAAAATTGTCTGATAAATTGTTTATTAATTATAGTTTGGGTTTATTCTCTTCGCTTTCTATTCTTAGTATCCGATATCAGTTTACGCCTAGCTTTGCTATTCAGTCAGAGGCAAGCACATTTGAGACAGCAGGTGATTTGTTGTATCGCTACGAGAGAGATTAGGTCCTTCAGTTTTTCCACTTGGCAGGCTATACTGCTTGCGCTGTTATGTTGCAGCAGTCAAAAAGGAAAGGCTGTTATGGGAAAGAGAACCCCGTTTTATGATTTGCATTTGCAAGCAAATGCAAAAATTGTGGACTTTGCTGGCTGGGATATGCCGCTACACTATGGGTCGCAATTAAAAGAGCATCAGCAAGTGAGGGCCATGGCTGGTCTATTCGATGTTTCTCATATGGGTGTGGTTGATTTGCGCGGACAGGACGCAAAAGCCTATTTACAATATCTGCTTGCTAATAATGTGGATAAACTGGTTGATGGTAAAGCATTGTACACCTGCATGTTGAACATGGATGGTGGTGTGATAGATGATTTAATTGTCTATAAAATATCCAATGATTTTTATCGCTTAGTCATTAATGCGGGGACGAAAGAAAAAGATATCGCATGGATGAAGCAACATCTTACTTCTTATGATGTCCAATTAATTGAACGGAATGATTTGGCTATTTTGGCTATTCAAGGCCCGCAAATTAGGGAAAAAATTCCAGCTATCTTTTCAGAGCATGC
>CAYZRM010000007.1:37121-38531 GCA_964480845.1 uncultured Coxiellaceae bacterium
GGTCACGCCACTTGAGTCTAATTTGGCTTGGACAGTTGCGCTAGAGCCCCAAGATAGGCATTTTATTGGACGAGAAGCATTAGAGAGTCAAGTGCAAAAAGGAGTGCCGCATCGCTTGGTTGGCTTGGTATTAGAAGGGCCGGGTATTATTCGTAATCATCAGAAGGTATCAGTAGATGGAAGTGGCCTAGGTGAAGTCACCAGTGGTGGTTATTCGCCTACTTTAGAAAAAAGCATTGCGCTGGCGCGTTTACCAGCAGGAGAGCATGAAACTTGTTTAGTAGATATACGCAATAAACAAGTGACTGCTCATATTATTAAGCCACCGTTTGTTAGACACGGCAAAAAAGTTTTTTAAAACGGAGAGACACATGAGTAATATACCTCAGCAATTACAATATACCTCTTCACATGAGTGGGTAAGAGAAGAAGAAGACTTTTTAACTGTTGGCATCACTGATCATGCTCAAACAATGTTAGGCGATTTAGTCTATGTTGAGTTACCAGAAATTGATACAAATTTTGATGATGGCCAAGAATGTGCTGTGGTCGAGTCAGTGAAAGCAGCAGCTGATATTTACTGCCCTATTCCTGGTGAAATTATTGAAGTTAATGAAGCAGTTTTAGATAACCCACAGTTAATTAATCAAGATCCGTATGGTCAAGGCTGGTTGTTTCGCATCAAGCCATTTGATAAACCAGCATCTGATTTATTAAATGCTAATGAATATTCTAAATTAGTTGCTTCAGAAGCCCATTAAACTTGAGGTGATTTATGCCATTTATTCCTCATACCGAGCAAGATACAAAAGATATGCTCAATACAATAGGGATCGATCACATCGAGACCTTATTTGATGAAATTCCTGATTCATTGCGGCAGGTATCTTTAGCAGATGTACCAAGCGGTATATCTGAAATGGAGCTTAGTCGTTTAATGCAGCAACGTGCGAAGCAAGATGCGGGTATGTTGTGTTTCATTGGTGCGGGGGCTTATCAACATCATATTCCAGCGGCAGTGTGGGATGTGGCTACCCGTGGTGAATTCATGACGGCATATACACCTTATCAAGCAGAGGCAAGTCAAGGTAGTTTGCAGCTAATTTATGAATACCAAACAATGATGGCTAGTTTAATGGGGCTAGAAGTATCTAATGCTTCTCTTTACGATGGTGCATCTGGTTTGGCAGAAGCTATTTTGATGGCAGTACGTTTATCTAGCAAAAAGAAAGCAACAAAAATATTGATGCCGCTTAGTATCCATCCGCATTACCGATTAACAGTAGAGACGATTGTTCATCAACAGCATATTACGATGATAGAGGTGCCTTATGAAGCAGCAACAGGAAAAATTAATCATCAAGTCCTAGATCAGTTAATAAGTGACGATATTGCTGCATTGGTTATTCC
>CAYZRM010000007.1:38631-49822 GCA_964480845.1 uncultured Coxiellaceae bacterium
GGGCAAACCATTGATCTTGATGGTAAGACAGGCTACGTTTTAACATTGCAAGCACGTGAGCAGCATATACGTCGTGGTAAAGCGACTTCTAATATCTGTACTAACCAAGGATTGATGGTAACAGGCTCAACTATTTATATGGCAATGATGGGGCCTTTAGGTTTAAGGCAAGTTGCTGCGCTTTCACATCAGCGTACGCGAGAAATGAGAGACGCGTTAAGTCAAATACCTGGTGTGGAGATGGTATTTTCTTCACCGTTTTATCATGAGGTGGTGATTAGGACTAAGCAGTCCACTGATTTGGTATTAAAAGGATTAGCTGAGCGTGGTATTCAGGGCGGTTATGCATTGCAATCAACTTATCCTGAGTTAACTAACTGCTTACTATTATGCGCAACAGAAACAAAAAACAAAGAAGATATTGATTTATTAGCGCACAGCTTGCGTGATGTATTAGAAGGGAGAAAGTTAACATGCACGATTCCCGTTTAATCTTTAAAGAATCTAAGCCTGGTCGATATGCAAAGTCACAATGGCCGGATCAAACACCAGATGCTTGTGCTGATATTCCGGCTAATTTATTGCGCCAGGATACGCCTTGTTTGCCTGAAGTGTCTGAGTTACAAGTTGTACGTCATTATACTAATCTATCTAAAAAGAATTTCTCAATTGACACACATTTTTACCCGCTGGGTTCTTGTACCATGAAGTACAATCCTAGGGGGGTGCATAAGCTTGCTTTTTTAGATGGGTTCGTTAACCATCATCCACTTTCTTTGGATGAAAATAGCCAAGGCTTCATGGCTTGTGTTTACGAATTGCAGGAAATGCTAAAATCTGTCACTGGAATGAAGGGTGCCGCTTTGTCACCCATGGCAGGAGCGCAGGGTGAGTTTGCTGGCGTCGCCATGATTAGAGCCTATCATTTAGCACGTAATGATCATGAGCGTGATGAAATGTTGGTACCAGATGCAGCGCATGGGACTAACCCAGCTTCAGCTGTGCAATGTGGTTTTAAGGTAAAAGAAATTCCAACCAATGCAGAAGGTGATGTTGATATACAAGCATTGAAGGCAGCAGTGGGGCCTAAGACAGCTGGCATCATGTTAACTAATCCTTCAACTTTAGGTGTATTTGAGAAAAAAATTCAAGAGATTGCAAAAATTATCCATGAAGCAGGTGGTTTACTATACTATGATGGCGCTAATTTTAATGCTATTTTAGGGAAAGTGCGTCCGGGTGATATGGGTTTTGATGTTGTGCATCTTAATTTGCATAAAACCTTTGCGACACCGCACGGTGGCGGTGGGCCAGGTAGTGGCCCGGTTGTGGCCAATGAAAGATTATTGCCTTATTTGCCTGTGCCAAGAGTGACAAAAGAAGGCCAAACTTATCGTTGGTTAGCAGAGAAAGATTGTCCGCAAACAATTGGTCGGCTGTCGGCATTTATGGGAAATGCCGGTATTTTATTGCGTGCCTACCTTTATGCTCGATTGTTAGGGCGAGAAGGGTTGCAGCGTGTTTCTGAATATGCAGCCTTGAATGCTAATTATTTGTTGGCGCGCTTAAGAGCGGCTGGTTTTACATTAGCTTATCCTACCAGGCGGGCTAGTCATGAGTTCATTATTACCTTGAAGACTGAAGCAAAAACCTTAGAGGTAACGGCGTTGGATGTTGCTAAGCGTTTATTGGATTATGGATTCCATGCGCCGACAATGTATTTTCCTTTATTGGTACCTGAGTGCTTGTTAATAGAGCCAACGGAAACTGAGAGTAAGGAAGTCTTGGATGCATTTGCAGATGCTATGATTGCTATTTTAGCTGAGGCAAAGGCCAACCCTGATCAGTTAAGAGGGGCGCCTTATACCTTGCCTGTGCGCCGTTTAGATGATGTCAAAGCAGCACGTGAGCTGAATTTAGTTTACCAGCCTGCTTAGCTTAGTAAATAGATGATCTCTCCATCTGTTATCGAGGAGGTGTAAGCCTCCTCTCCTCGTATAGTAGTAATGACTCCCTTTCTAATTAATGGCAAACTGTATACTTCTGCAAATCGAATATGAAAAGGATGCTCATGCACGATATCGCCCCCCTTATCTATGATCTTGCTATTATGCTAGGTCTTGCCAGCATTGTTATTGTTATTTTCCAACGCATTAAGCAGCCAGTTGTGCTGGGTTATCTGGTTGCAGGCATGGTGATAGGACCCTATACACCACCGTATCGATTGGTTAGCGATATTGAAAATATTAAAACGCTCTCGGAACTTGGTGTCGTATTTTTAATGTTTTCTTTGGGTTTGGAGTTCAGTTTTCAAAAGCTGACAAAGGTGGGATTCTCTGCATCAGTGATAGGAACCATCGAAGTGGTCATGATGGTGGCAATCGGATTTTTAGCAGGCTGGTTATTAAATTGGTCGTACTACGACTGTTTGTTTTTGGGTGCTGCCCTCGCTATTTCATCAACTACGATTATTATTAAAGCGATTGATGAGCTGCATCTGAAAACCAAACGTTTTGCTGAGATTATTTTTGGTACCTTGGTGATAGAAGATTTATTGGCGATTCTTTTATTAGTTGCTTTATCTACTATGGTCATGACCAAAAATGTATTTTCCATGGGGATGTTGTTAGCAGCAGGTAAGCTGATATTGGTAGTCGGTAGCTGGTTTATCATTGGTTATTTTTTAATGCCGACGCTATTTAGAAAGATTTCTAAGTATATTAGTCATGAAACACTGACGATTATTTCAGTCGCTTTATGCTTGTTTTTAGTGTGTGTGGCGGCTAGCTTGCACTATTCTACGGCACTGGGCGCATTTATTATGGGATCTATTTTAGCTGAAACCCATTTAGTTCATCGAATAGAGCATTTGGTGAGACCTATCCGGGATATTTTTGCTGCGGTATTTTTTGTTTCCATCGGCATGCTAATAGACCCTGTTATTATTATAGAAAATTGGGGTGTAGTGCTATTTATTTCTTTAATTACCATCGGAGGTAAATTATTTACGACTAGTGCAGCTGCGTTATTGACTGGACAAAGTGTGAATACGTCTGTGCGTGTTGGTTTCAGTATGGCACAAATCGGCGAGTTCTCTTTTATTATTGTTGGGTTAGGGGAAGCATTAAAAGTAATTGATGCCAAGCTCTATCCTATTGTGGTGGCGGTTTCTGGCATTACTACATTTACCACACCTTATTTGATACGTTTTTCTGGCGTTATGGGTAGTTATTTGGAGGAGCGTTTGCCAGAGAAAACAAAGTATTTTTTAAATAGCTACTCTGCTTGGATTTATCGTACACAAGTTAGTTCACAAGGTAATACCTGGGCGGGAGGTATTACGATGCGCTTATTCATTAATGGCTTAATCATTGCCATCATTTTTACCTTGATATACTACTATGCAATGCCGCATTTTATTTTTATAGAACAAACTTGGCTAATGAATACCGTTGGGTTATTGGTTGCGCTGATTTGTTCCTCACCATTTATTTGGGGAATGTTATTTTTCTTTAAATCAGCCAATATGCCCAACTATGCTGCTACCAAGCTAAATCCTATCGTGTTCATGGTATGGTTATTAACGCTTTTTGAGGTGACTGTATTGGGTATTGTATATTTCCATACCTTAGTAACCGTGATCATCTTTATGGCGATTGTTTTATTATTTCTAGGATTTGCCTATAAGCGGTTGGAGCAGTCTTACCATTGGTTTGAACAGCAGCTCATTAACAATATTAAACAGGATGATAATAGCGCTGCTAGTCGTTATGCAGAGCTTGCGCCTTGGGATACGCATTTAGTAGAAATAGAAGTGGGTGATAGTTCTTTTCTTATTAATAAGACGTTAAGAGAGTGTGCATTACGTGAGAAATACGGGATTAACATTGTTGCTATTGTGCATGGTTCTCGTGCCATTCCTGCGCCTAGAGGCGGTGAACGTATTGTTGCTGATGATAAGCTGGTTGTATTGGGGAATGATGAACAGCTTGATCAATTCAAAGATGCCATGATGTCAGCTGCTAGTATAGAAGAGCCTAAACATTTGCTGAGTGATTTTGTATTAAAGGCCTTTCTTTTAGAAGCAGGAGATGTATTGATTGGCAAAACAATTAGGAATTCCAAGATAAGGGAGTCGTTTAGCGGTATGGTTGTTGGGCTAGAGCGCGATAATGTGCGTATATTAAACCCCAATCCTAATATGGTGCTACAGGTGGATGATTTGTTATTAATTGTTGGTTCTGAAGAAAAGTTGCAAGATGTGACACTGTGATGATATAGCCCGCGTACCTTGTGTGCGCGGGCTATACGTCTAACCTAGTTATTTGCCAGAACGCTTTCTTTCATGTTCTTTTAAGAATTTCTTACGAACGCGAATAGATTCAGGGGTGACTTCTACTAGTTCATCATCTTCAATGAATTCCAGAGCTTGTTCCAACGTCATTAAGATAGGTGGAACTAAGATGATGTTTTCATCAGAACCAGAAGCGCGAATGTTAGTTAACTGTTTAGCTTTACATACGTTAACAACTAAGTCGTTATCTCTGCTATGTAAGCCTACAATCATCCCTTCGTATACTTCAGTTTGTGGGCTAATAATCATGCGGCCACGTTCTTGAAGATTGAAAAGAGAGTAAGCTAGGGCAGTGCCTGCCTGGTTCGAGATTAATACACCATTTAGGCGGTGCGGAATTTCACCCTTAGATGCAGCGCCATAGTGGCTGAAAATGTGGTTCATAATGCCGGTACCAGATGTCATGGTGAGGAAATCGGTATGGAAACCAATTAACGCACGCGCAGGGATAATATATTCCAAGCGAACACGGCCTTTATCATCAGCAACCATATTCTTTAGATCGCCACGACGGCTACCTAATTTTTCCATGATGCCACCTTGGTATTCGCTAGGCACATCTATGCTTAAATATTCGTATGGTTCTTGTAGCTCACCGTCTACCATCTTGGTAATTACTTCAGGGCGTGACACGGCCAATTCGTAGCCCTCACGGCGCATATTTTCAATTAAGATTGAAAGATGTAATTCGCCACGGCCAGATACCTTGAACTTGTCAGGGTCAGCCGTATCTTCTACACGTAAAGCAACATTGTGTAGCAATTCTTGATACAAGCGGTCACGAATGCGGCGGCTGGTAACGTATTTGCCTTCTTTACCCGCAAAAGGTGAGGTGTTCACTTGGAAGGTCATGCTAACGGTTGGTTCGTCAACGGTTAATGGAGGAAGAGCTTCAATTTTATCTAGAGCGCATAAGGTATCCGAAATTTTTAATTCTTCAATACCTGTGATGGCAACGATGTCTCCTGCATAAGCAATCGGCACTTCGGTTCTTTCTAGGCCGAGATAGCCCATGACTTGTAGTACTTTACCTTGGCGTGTTTTGCCTTCCCTATCAATGATAGAAACTGGGGTGCTTGGTTTAATCTGGCCACGTGTAATTCGACCCACACCGATCATGCCAACATAGCTTGAATAGTCTAAGGTGGTGATTTGCATTTGGAAAGGGCCCGTTTCATCGACGGCTGGAGGAGAAACACGTTCGACGATAGTTTGTAGTAGGGGGTCCATGTTATCACTGGCTTGTTCAAGGTCAAGGGTTGCATAGCCCATTAAAGCAGAAGCATAAACAACAGGGAAATCCAGTTGTTCATCGGTTGCGCCCAGATTATCAAATAAATCGAATACTTGGTCCATTACCCAGTCTGGTCTAGCGCCAGGTCTGTCTACTTTGTTGATGACTACAATCGGCTTTAAACCACGAGCAAATGCTTTTTGGGTAACGAAGCGGGTTTGTGGCATGGGGCCGTCTACGGCATCGACTAATAGTAGTACACAATCAACCATGGAGAGAATACGCTCTACTTCACCGCCAAAGTCGGCATGCCCAGGAGTGTCAACGATATTGATTCGATAATCGCCCCATTTAATGGCAGTATTCTTTGCCAAAATTGTAATGCCGCGTTCACGTTCTAAGTCATTGCTATCCATGACTCTTTCTGTGGTGACCTTTTTCAGGCTAGCAGTTTGTTGTAATAATTTATCTACTAATGTTGTTTTGCCATGATCGACATGGGCAATAATCGCAATATTGCGTAATTTCTCTGACCCGCTTGATTGTGCTTGCACGTTAGCTTCCACCTGGTTTTGGGATGATTAAAAGGCAGCTATCTTACCTGATGTTGGGGGGGTGTTGGCTAATATTGTGTGCAGCGCTTTTTAACTATTTGAAAAATAAGAGGTGCAGCCTGGATGTTGTGGCTATCCAGGCTGTTTTTTGATCTTAGCCAGTGTAAACAAAGGATTGTGCTGCTTCGTATTCCTCGGGGGTGTTAATTTCTAGGGTCTTGTCTTCTGTCAGGCAAACCCTGATTTTATACCCATTTTCTAATACCCTGAGTTGTTCAAGCAATTCCACTTTTTCCAATGGTGTTTGTGCTAACGTTTTGTAATGTAGCAAGAAGTCACGTCTAAACGCATAAAGCCCCATGTGGTGATAGACGGGTGCTGTTCCTGGTTCCCGAAAGTAAGGGATAGGGGCGCGTGAGAAGTAGATAGCGTTCCCTTGTAAATCTGTAATGACTTTCACGGCACCGGGATCATTAAATTTCGTTTCCCTATTGAGTGGAAATGCCAAGGTAGTCATGTCAGGATTTTCACCTGCTAGATAGGGTGCAACCAATTGTTTAAGCATACTTGGTTTAATGAAGGGTTCATCGCCTTGCAAGTTAATAATAACATCAGCATTAGGATATTGTTCTGCAACAGCGGCGACTCTTTCTGAACCAGTTGGTAAGTCAGGGTCAGTTAATACGACCTTACCATTAATGCCAGTAATCACGTCGGCTATTTCATTGCTATCGGTTGCAACAACCACGTCACTTAATATGTCGCAGCGCTTAGCATTTTCATAAGTCCATTGCACCATCGGTTTGCCTTGTATGGGCAGTAATGGTTTTCGTGGCAGCCGTGTCGAGCGTATGCGGCTAGGAATAACGCAGAGAATTTTCATGGTGTCATCCTTAGAGAAATATGCATGGATGATAATGAAGTAAACGTCAGTATGCAAATAAGGCTCTCGAATTGCCAAGCAACGGGTGGTATAACTGGGGTTAGTACAACTAATACTAGGATAGATGCGATGAATGTTGTTAAGCAATCATGTGTGGCGATTCTATGGGTTTTGATATGCGAAGGGGCTGTTGCTCAATCAAAGATTGTGCAATACGGTACTTCCTATGAGGCATCTTTATTGCCTGGTTCACAATTGGTAGCGGTTGGAAGAGATGAGTTTTTCATTACTGGCAATACTCAGGAAATGCTTGCTCCAACAAAGAATCAACCGAGGCCGGTTGTGGCAGCAGCTAAACAAGCATCTATTAAAACTGATATCACCGACGTCAGCGAACAAAGAATTAATCGGCTACTTGCTTTGCATAAACGGATTACGATGATCAGTCATGAGAAAAAGGTGCAGTATGCTAGCTTAAGGCAGAATTTGAAGCATAAGATGGGATAGGAGGGGTTAAGTAATAAAAAAAGGCTTTGTTGGGTAACAAAGCCTTTTTTATGGGGATTTACGCAGCTTTTTTAACAGCTTTTCTTTTAGCTGTTGTTTTACGAGCTTTTGGCTTAGCAACTGCTTTTTTAACGCCAACTTTTTTTACTGTTTTTTTAACAGCTTTTTTCACTGCTTTTTTAGCGGTTGTTTTTTTAGCCGTTGTTTTTTTCGCTACTTTCTTGCGTGGCTTAGCAGCTACTTTAGCTTTGCGAACTGGTTTCTTCTTCGCTACTTTAGCAACTTTAGCTTTTTTAGCTACTTTTGGTTTAGCAACTTTAGCAACTTTAGCTTTCTTAGCTTTAGCTACTTTTGGTTTAGCAACTTTAGTTGCTTTAGCTACTTTAGCTTTTTTCACAACTGGTTTTTTAGCAGTTGCTTTCTTAGCCTTTGCAGGCTTTTTAGCTACACGTGCTTTTGCCATGACATGGTTTCCTTTCAATTGTTAACAATGGACAAATTTAACACTAGCATTTACAAAAGTATAGAACTATTAGGGAAATTACTTAGTAATATCAGATCACTTCTAAAGAAAGTTTATCTAATACTAAGTACTGATATCTGTTGCTAATGCGAATTACTTAAATAGGTTGTGATTTTTTATTTTTTCATTTGATAGATTAAATTGTTTATCCGCAAAAATGGGATGGTCATATCTTTATATCACGAGCTGATTTGCACCACGTTGTTTGTTTTGCAAAGAAGGTATGGTCGTTTTGTAAAAATAAATTTAACGATGGCTTATCCTAAACGGCTATTTATTATATTCGGGTGTTTAGTGGTTTAGGCAGAAGCCTAGCTTGGTAAGGTTCTTAGCCAGGATCGCCTTATAATATGAGGCATCTACACTTAATATTTTCTTCAACCACTGGTAGACTAGCGCCATTCTTAATCTGAAGTGAGAACAAAAAAGATGATTATTCAGCCAAAAGTTAGGGGATTTATTTGTACAACGGCACATCCAGCTGGTTGCGCAAAAGCAGTAGAGCAGCAAATTCAATATGTTAAGTCTAGGGGGCATTTTGAAGGCCCTAAGAATGTTTTGGTCATAGGTGCTTCAACCGGGTATGGCTTGGCTAGCCGAATTGTATCTTCTTTTGGTGCTGGTGCAAAAACGATAGGGGTATTTTTTGAAAAAGAGGCGGATGAGAAAAGAACAGCAACAGCCGGTTGGTATAACTCCGCTGCTTTTGAAAAGTATGCGCATCAAGCTGGGCTGTATGCAAAAAGCATTAATGGAGATGCATTCTCTAATGAGATTAAAGAGCAAACAGCTGCTCTTATACGCCAAGATTTGGGTAAGGTTGATTTAATTGTTTATAGCTTGGCTTCTCCTAGACGCATACACCCTGTTTCAGGTGTTACTTACTCTTCTGTTTTAAAACCGTTTGGCAAAGAGTTTTCTAGCAAAACCGTCGATGCTTTTCGTGGTGAAGTAAAAGAGGTGCATATTGAGCCTGCAAATGAAGAAGAGGCGGCTAACACAGTAGCCGTGATGGGTGGTGAAGATTGGGAGATGTGGATAGATTACTTAGCTAAAGAAGGCTTATTGGCAGATGGCGTGACAACCGTTGCCTATACTTATATTGGGCCAGAGTTAACTTTCCCTATTTATAGAAAAGGAACCATAGGTAAGGCAAAAGAGCATTTAAAGGAAACGTCTGATAGGTTGAATGAAAGGCTTAAAGCATTCAATGGCCAAGCTGTTGTTTCGGTTGATAAAGCCGTTGTGACGCAAGCAAGTTCTGCTATTCCTGTAGTGCCTTTATATATTTCAATTCTATTTAAGTTGATGAAAGAAAGAGGAAATCACGAAGGTTGTATAGAGCAAATGGAGCGCTTGTTCACTGAGCATTTATACGCAAAAAATACGCCAGCGCGTGATAGTGAAGGCTATATTCGTATTGATGACTGGGAAATGTTGCCTGATATTCAGCAAGCTGTTACTGATATTTGGCCCCAGGTGACGAGTGAGAATATAATGGAGTTGACAGATCTTGCTGGTTATCAAAATGATTTTTATCAATTATTTGGATTTAATCTTCCGGGCGTTGATTATGAGCAAGATATTAGCCCTATTGTTGATATACCCTCTATTCCAAAGGCAGCCAGCTAACTTTCTCATTACATGACATGCCGTTTTCCCAAAAACCCGCCTAGGCGGGTTTTTGTTTGTTATAATTAGGAGGATAAGCTTCTATAAAGTGAGGAGTGGGCATGGAGTGTCGGTATTATTTGGATAACGACCCAGCGCGTACGTTTGCTAATGCAGAACGAGCCCTTTTTGCGCTAAGCCACGATGGCATCATGCAGGGAGAAATGATTGATGCTCGCTATCCTGGCATTGTGATAGCATTCAATATCGAAACAGGCATCGTTAGTGCTCATGCTATGTTTACCTCAAATAATAGTATTACCTATCTCTATGCTGATGCCATTTTAGAGGTGATTGCGAGTGGCATTAGAGAAGGTATTGCTAGTGTAGCTCGTTTATTTTTATTTGATGAACTAGCTAGGCTTACTCAAAATGATAAAGTTAGTCACATTGTTAAGCAAGCCCATTTAGATGCAAAAGGCAATCGCATTAATTTTGAGTTGAATCATTGTCGTGATACGCAAAGACGCATTTTGAGTGAATTCAAACCTGGATTTTCTTTTTTTAAAAGCACGCCGCATCCACAGCATATACACATATACAGGGTGTTATCAGGAATGGATCTGAAGAAAATTAGATGTACGCATGATGTGATGGCTAAAGTAAGAGTGTTAGAAATGGGCGGAGGACCCCGCCCAGCGATGTAGTGGGTTATACCAAAATTTCTTTATTGACCAGAAAAAGCGACTTGGGTTTTTTGTAGAAATGAAGACACACCAGTTTTAAAATCATCTGATACGCTGCTTTCTTCAAATGCTTTGCCTTCTTCTTCTAGTTGTTCAGCTAGGCTGCGATTAAATGAATGGTTTACCAAACGCTTAATGCGACCATAAGATCCTGTTGGCCCTGCTGCTAGCCGTTGTAGTAGTTGTTCTGTTTTTTCATTTAGCGTATCGGCGGGAGTGATCCAGTTGATAAGGCCATGAGTCGCAGCTGTATTTGCATCGATAATATCTGGTAATAGCAGCCATTCCATTGCCTTTTTGGTACCTAGTATTCTTGGTAGCTGATAGCTGACACCACCATCAGGGCTGATACCAATACCGCTATAGGCAGTTGTGAATTTAGTATTATCCGCTGCAATCACTAGATCACATGCAGTCATTAGCCCTATACCAACACCGGCAACAGAGCCATGGACGCTGGCTAGTACCGGTTTGTTCATTTGCATTAAATTCATAATAGAGGCATTTAATGCACGTACAATTTCAATCACACCATTGGGCATGTTCTCCATCGATTCATGGAAAAAGCGGATGTCACCGCCGGCCATGAAGAGTGGGCCGCTACCATGGAGTAAAACGGCTCGAATATGGGGATCATTTCTGATCTGGCTGGTTATGTGAGCTAGTGCATCTCCCATTTCTTTATTGAAAGCATTCATGGCGGTTGGGCGGTTGAAGCTAATACGAGCAATATTGCCAGTAATCGATAATAAAATAGTGTCAGACATGGCTATCCTTAG
>CAYZRM010000008.1:0-1768 GCA_964480845.1 uncultured Coxiellaceae bacterium
GGTAGATTACATTTGGGTGATTTTAGCAGAATAGAATTACATATGATAATTATTTGTTATCTTATATTAAATATAGATGTATATTTCTATCTGCTTAAATTAAAAATACATTTTAATTATTTATTACAATATCTAACGATATTTAAATGGAATCTAAGTTGTCATTTGCGAAAGATAAGTTCAGCCTGTCACAGAAGAGTTCAGTTTGATGAATAGCGTCCTTAGCTTATCTTTTACCTCCATGTGTACCATTAATAATAGTATCAAAAACGATTAATCGACAATTTGGTTTATTGGTTGATACGAGTGTTCTACCAAATATACCAATATTTCCAACGGTATTACCTATGATCTTCACACGAGCATCACCTGGCTGGAAGCGGCGGACCTCAGACACACCTTGAGACCCCATATCTTCAATATAACTTGAGGATAAAAATTTAATTCCCTGACCACCTTTTGCTCTCGGTGCAATTTGCCCAGCTTTTTCATGGAATTTTTTTTCCATTTCGGAAGTCAAACTATTAGGGGGAAGATTCCATACAAAGTAATAAGGTGTAGAAGGATTACTTACAGTGACGGGCTTAACATTGCAATCACAGGAACTATTATAACTATAACCTTCAGGAAAAATAACATCTATCGGATCTGCTGAAGAAGTAGCTACTAGAGCGCTGGGCACAGCCATCATATTTTCTGAGGATTTAGTTTTTTGCTTCTTCTTATGCAGTACTTGCTCCATCACAAAAAAAGAGGGTAATTCTTGTGCCTGCAACGGCAACATTTTTTTATTATCTTCAAATGTTCTCGACTTAACAGCTGTATCGATACCAGCAGAGATCTGCTGAGTAAGCAATAAAAAATCACTATCATTAATTTCTTTTGGGTTATAAGAAAAAATCCAAGATTTATGACCACTTGTTGCGGCCTTTGTGCGGCTAATTTGTATTTTAGATCCGTGCTGGCTTAACACATTTTCAAATATTTTCTCTAACACAGTAACCGGGAGATGATTAAAATCGCCCTCTAATTGATATTGCTTGGAGTAAATTGCACGATGAATATATTTCTTAAATATAGGATGCTTTTTATCCAACCCTAGCAATTCTTTATTAAAAACAACAACAGATTCTTTCATCTTATCCACAACAGAGAAATAAGCAATTGCTAATAATATGCTATCCAGGATGATAGAATATCCTACGGTCTCTAATGATAGAGTGGTTGCTAGATAAGAAAATATTAATGAAAATAGAATGCCTGAGTAGATGACAGATCTCTTTAGAAAGAATGCCTGCTTATGAATCGCGTACAATTTCTCTAAATCAAGTAAAAACTGATAGCGATCATTTAGCTCTATTTTATAGGAAGCAATATCTGCGTTATCGGCAGGATTTTCTAATTTATTCTTGATGCGGGCGACATCACTAACTACCGTTGCTAAACAGCTATACCAAAAATCTGTTGGATTTAGACCGCCAAAAAGGGGGGATTTTTCATCAGATAATCTTTCTAAATAATAAGTGGTTATACGCGACAATTGCCGCTCACAGGCCGCTACACCCTCTAAGGCTTGCCTCATGATATTATCTTTTTGCTTCTGTAAGTTGCGATTTTTCATCGGATTGTCCACCAAGATTTAGCTTTAACCAAAGTAACCCTTTGAATATAAGTTGTTTTTTTTATGACTCTCGATTATATGCCTATAGAAAATAGCATAAAAAGCTTAATTAAATATGAAGTGAATCCCAGGCCACAAGTAGTGCAA
>CAYZRM010000008.1:1868-13072 GCA_964480845.1 uncultured Coxiellaceae bacterium
TAAGCAGATATTATTTGGATGTTATTTTATACGTGTAAGAAGATAAGGTAAAAAAAATGCAATCAAGACATAAAAAAGAGGGGGTAGATGCTTATACCAGTGGTAAGCATAAGCAGGCAATTTTGCACTTTAACAATGCGATTGAGGAAACACCTGATGATGCTGATTTATTCTATTATCGTGGCGTTTCATACTTTTTTTTACAGTGTGAAAAAGAGGCTTTTATTGATTGGCAGAAAGCAATTGCATTAAATCCTAACCACACACAAGTTTATTGCTATCAAGCACTGGCTGACTCCAGGCTTGGCTATTTAGACAAAGCAATAGAAGGGTATTCAAAAGCATTAGAAATAAATCCAGAATATATACCTGCTTATTATCAACGCGCTTTACTTTATCAAAAGCTGTCAAATTATGCCAAAGCAATAAATGATTACACACACATCATTGAGTTAGAAAAGCCATCGCTTCGCAAATATCCTGGCAAATTAGAGTTAGCATATTTAAACCGAGCAAATAGCTATTTAGCCTTACAGAAATATGATGAAGCTATCCTTGATTACAGTAATTCAATAGCACTAGATGGTTCGCTTGCAGATTGCTATTGGGGGCGCTTCCAGGCTTATCATAGGCAGGGAAACTTGCATGAAGCGATATCCGACTGTATACAGGCTTTTAGTTTAAATCCGAATAAAGTGGAATATTATAATTGTATAAATTCCATCAGCAGAAAGATGATTTTTTCTATTATTAGCACTTTTCCAAATGAAAAACAGATTGTTTTTATAAAAAAATGCCTTGATAAAGAAGAGCCTCTTGGTAGGTTATTTAGCGATGATGGGCTAGTAAAATTAAGAAAGAAAATGCAAGAAACATTATATAAAATACCGGGTGGCCCATCTGCATTTAAAAGGTTTCGCGTGATAGGTGTTGAAAATAATATGGTGGCAAATAATCCAGAGCCATCAATTATTGCATCCATCGAAAATATGAAAATTATCAGATAGCAGTAAATTATATTGATGTCAAAACTGACTAAGAGGCCATGCCATGCCTAATAATTTGTTCTCATAATGACCATTATTGATTTGTTTTTCAATAAAAAAGCTTGGTGAGATGGGTATAGAGATGGTGGATACAAGCTATTTGCCGTAATATTCACCCTTAATACCTATTATTATTTAAATAGAGCAAAATATGTCTGAATTTAGTACTGACTCAGAAAAGCCCAGCAAAAGCCAATTAAAGCGCGATATGACCGCCTTGCAAAAACTAGGGGAGGAGCTGATAGATTTACCAGCTTCCCAGTTAGCAAGCATTCCTATGCCTGAGAGTTTACGAGATGCTATTGAGGAAGCTCGTCTTTTAAAATCACGCGAAGCAATTAGGCGTCAGGCGCAACGTATTGGTAAGCTAATGCGAGAAATAGATCCTGCTGATATTCGTCAGGCATTACAAAAACTTAAAATGAGCAAGGTGCAGGATGCTAAGCATTTTCAGAAAATTGAGCAAATACGTGAACAGCTCATCTCTGAAGGTGATGCTGCATTAAGTGTCCTTATGGCTAGTTATCCCGATTTAGATAGGCAGCATTTACGTCAGTTAGTTAGAAATGCTAAAAAAGATAGAGAGAAGGGCAAAAAGACAGGCGCAGAACTTGAGCTTTTTAAGTATTTGCGTGGGTTGTTGGTCTAATTAAGATAAGTGCGTGATCTAAGAGGGTGAAAGCGTGGCGAATAATAGAACTATAATGAATTGTATTTTAAACAATAACCTAGATTCATTAAATGCATTATTAAAAGCAAACGATCAGCTTGATTTAACCATCTCGATAGAAGAGGTCGCATTTTATAAAAATAGACAGATTTCTGTTCGTGGCAAGCCTTTGTTTGTCGCATTATGTCTGGGTAAGTTTGATATTGCACGATCTATTTTAAGCTATTTCCGAGAATCCGCACCGCTAGCTACAGAAGGACTCTCTATTGGTGATATGCAACGTTACTATACCGACAATTCTCTTGACCCAATATCAGCGATAGGACTGTTTTTGAGAGAAAATCCTGATCAACAAGATATTGCCTACGCTTTTATAGATGAGCTTTATGATTTATTACCACCTACATTCCATCATCTCAATCCTAGCATCTTTAAATTGGCAGATCGTGATGTGGATATTTTTACCAGATTGTTTTTTATCCGGCCTAAGAAGTTATTTTCTCTCTTGAAAAATGAATCATTCTCTATTCCATCAATGGAAGCTTGCATTAAACACTTATTATATTTATCCGCTACTAATAACTATCCAGGCCTGTTTGATTTGCTATTGGAAAAAGGATCAAATATAGATATTTCCTCTTATCTATACATTCAAGGAAATAGCTTGCTTCATGGAGCTGTCATTGGAGGAAATCCACATATCTTGCTAGCCATTTTGCATAAAGATATCACTCATGCAATGCTGGCATCTAAAAATGATAAAAATCAAACTGCTTTTGATCTTGCTGCAATGAATAATAATTCTCTTGCTTTGGTATTAATGCGGCTTTATCAGCTTGATTGCAAACTGCATACAATTTTGTACGATATTGCAAGAGAAAAAACTCAGCTTGCAGCATCATCAAGCTGGTTTTCATTTTTAACGCCTAAAAGTGATCGCCCAGCATGGATAATCATGTCAGAAAAATTAGGTTCAGAAATAGATTTTTTTGAGAGATTTTTCTTTGGAACAGATTTTTCTATATTGAGTATAGAAGCGGAGCCAAAAAAATTCATCCAATCAGTGCTCGAAAAAATAGGGCAGGTTAAATTTACTTATATTGATGGTTTTCAGACTCAAACTACCACACTTAAATGCTTGCTTAATAATAATATGCTCAATTCAAGTTGGGACTATTTGCTAAAAGAGGTTATTAACAGATGGCAAGATCAGCAGTCTAAGCAGTTACCATTCATCCGGCCATAGTGGTGCTTACTCATTTTTATAAATGCGGCTATTATGATATTTAAAATTAAAATATCGCACAAGCACCATGATGCTAGCAGCTGCTGGCAAAGCAATTAACACACCAAAAAAACCAAATAAACTACCACCCGCCATAATTGCAAAAATGACAGCAACAGGATGTAAACCAATACGATCGCCAATTAGGTAGGGCGTTAAGAAATAGCTTTCTACCAGCTGCCCAAGTAAATAAACACCCCATATCCACACTAGGCTTTCACCTATGCCAAATTGAACCAATCCTAAAATGGTGGCGCTAACAATCACAAACATAGAGCCTAGATAAGGAACGATACTCAGAAGCCCACCAACTAATCCAATGACTAAACCTGCTCTTAGCCCAACCACGGTCAAGCCAATTCCATAAATCAAACCCACTATCAGCATCACTAATAATTGGCCTCTGAAAAAAGCGCCTAATACACTGTCCCATTCTTTAACGAGCTTGATGACAGTGGGTTCTAATGATTTTGGTATGGCATGATGTATTTTATTTAAAATAAGCTGCCAGTCTCTAATAAAGTAAAAAGCGACGACGGGTATTAAGACAAGATTAACTAACCAAGTAATGACTGTTGTACTTGAACTGATAACTGTCGCAAAAACAACGCCTACTTTTGGTAAATTAGTAGTTAAAGAGCTTTTTAGCGAAGTGATGCTGCCGTCTGGAATGGTTTCTTTAATCCAAGGAAGTAAAGATCCTTCAAACCAGTTAATGATATTAGGCAGCATTTCAATTAGTATTTTGATTTGCTTTTGTATAATCGGCAGCAAAAATATAAATAGACAGAGTATAGAACCAAAAATCAGTATATAAATCAGGGTAGTGCTTAGCCAGTGCGGCAGCTTTTTTTTATCTAGCTTGAGGACGAGAGGGTTGGCCAAATAGGCAATTAAAGCGCTAAATAGAAAAGGGGTGAGCACGGGAGCTAATAGATATATCAGGCCAATAATGGCTAAAAATGATAGAAAGTAAATCGTACTATTCGATATTTTTTGCATGACGGCTTCCCTTTTGCTCTTAGGTAAAAGAATAACGCAGGTGTACCTTGCATGCAATCCTCATGCCGCTCTGTTTTTGGGCAAAGCGGCAGTATTATAAAAACCCAACATACTAGACAGCCAATTTAAGTTGCCGTCTTTCATTATCCAGTTGAATTTTAGCGGCTACTAGCGTTGGAATATCTGGATTAATGCGATTATTTTTATCGATCCACTCTAATGACATTAATACTTTCTTAGTTCGTCCACCACCTTCATAAAGACCGTGCCTCAAAATATCGACTAATGGCAATAAGCCTACCGCTGGAAAGTGTAGATTACTTCTTCTAAACACACCAAAGTGGCTGCTTTTAGCTCTTTTGAAGTCCAGCAGATAGGCTTCTTTAAATAGATTTGATAGCCCTATATCATCTAATGCTGGCGGCGCTTTCATTTTAAATTTCTTTAGCATAGATTCAAAGAAATGCTCGGCAATTAATCGGTGGCCATGAGTGGTTGGGTGTTTTCCATCCCAATACATATAGCCTGGTGCAGGTGAATGGCTATCTACAAAATCAGTGGACTCCGTGAAAGCTTGGGTTAATTTTTCCTTTTCGAATCCATATTCTTCGGGGTTATTATAAATGTTGGTGAATTTACTATTAACATCAAATAAATGAAATCGGCAATCAGGGTATTGTAATGCCAATCTTTCTACCATGAATTTTAATCGTTCATTAAAAAATAAGGTAATCTCCTTTGCATTGAGACGTTCCTCTTCAGATTTTTTTTGATAATCTGGCGTTAATGATAAATCAGGCAGATTGAAGTAATAAAAATTTTTATAATGATTCTCAATTAAAGTGATGGCATTCCATTGTTTTGCACGAACTGCGCGATCAGCGGCATCAAACGTTGGTCTAGGAGACATAGTAACCAAGTCATTTGCGCCAGTCCAATCGATAATAAGCGTCTCAGCTTTTTCTTCTTCATTTGTTCTAAATGCAGCATCATCTTCTATCAATTTTTCTCTATACTGTTCAAGTGATCTCAATACTAATCTTGAAAAGAATGACATGACATTAAGGGTGATAGTTCCTTTGTAGTCGAATGAGGATAAACCTCCTTCGCTATACATTTCTATGAATCTATTTCCTTGATAGCTAGTGATATTAGGGTCATCAAATTCAAAGTTATTTTCTATCGTAGCTGAAATTTCTCCAGGATCCTTACCTAGAAAATGATTCTCTAACATGGCAGCCAAGTAATCTTCCCATGAGGCACCGTTTGTAAACCGACCATTAGGAGACTTACCTGACAGGCCTGCTAACTTAGCCATAGGAATACAGCCAAGAATTTTTCTTTTATCTGAAATACCTTGATCTGACAGGCTATCACCCATTACGGTGATGTAGCGGATGATTGCTTTTTTCCTTCTCATGCTAATCTCCTTAAATTGGAATTACTTCAGATTAGCACTCATAAAATTAAGGAAATATTAAGTTAACAAAAAATAAATAGAAATGATTTAATTGGTTACTTTATAAATACAAAATAACGCATTGTATTTTATATTAAAATTTATTTATCTATAGCATAAAGAGGTTCAAGGTAGGCTATGCGTGCCTAGCGTTAATGATCTTGCTGAAGAAATTGATTTGGCCATTATTACCACGCCAGCAGAAACTATTTTATCGATAATAAATCAATGCATAGATAAAAAAATTAAATCTATTGTTATTATATCAGCAGGATTTAGTGAAAAGGGTAAGGAAGGTAGGTTATTAGAGCAATCTATATTGGCAGTCGCTAGAGAAAGTAATATTCGTATTATTGGTAGGTAGGTTATTGAATTTAAATTATCTTTCTTAGCTTGTCGCATTTGGGACAGGATCGCACGGTATAGATTAAATGGCCGGTAACTCCTATTACCGGACTAATTTCAAAATTGATCTAAGACAAGCTAAGCTAAGTCCAAATCTTTATTACAAAATTGTAATTATCTTTTAATCAATCGTTAATGGAGACTTGTTATTATAACTAGCATCTACTAACAGTAATAATAAATATAAGAGAAAATTTCATGCATAGGTGTCTAAAATTACTAAAAAGCATTTCTCAAAAAGAATTAACTAGTTGGTTAAATGGTAAGCCAGGAAACGAGTTACCTGGAAAGGTTGATCTTTTCTTGTACTATATGAGGGTGGAATTTTTATTAATATCACCAATTGGATTGGATCCAATCAAGTTATCAGAAAATTTGATTGAGAATATTTACTTCACAAATAAGAATCATCTACCACTGACCCGAGACATGCTAGCAAAGATAGATACTATTTCTCGCATAATTGATGCCAAAAAATCACATATCTGCTTAACATATGGCGATGACTCAATTGAGTACCAAAAACAACGAGAGAATGAAACAGCAATTTCAGAGTTATATTCCAGCATTGATACTATAATCCCCGCCCGCGATACGGACATTGATAAAGAAAATCATGACGAAGAAAATAGAAATCTAATCATTAATTTTCATGTAAAGAATATTTTATCAGCGCTAAATCATAATAAATTGCATCTAGCTATAAAATCATTTATGGATTTTGGTAATTTTCTTTCTAAGAACTACCCCAACTACTCACTTGAGAAGATTAGAGAGTCACTATCTTCCATCAAGCTATTTAAAAATGAAGAACTACCACCACTTGAAATATTTTGTGCGCTATTTGAAGCTAGAATCTGTTTGACAACTAAATTAGCCTCAAATCCAAGTAAACATATTATTGATATTGGTGCATTAAACGGATTTAAAAACAGTCTAAATGTTTTTGGTTTTCTAATGGGAGAAAATCGCTTAGAAAAGAAACTGCATCCTTGCGATCAGCATGAGATAAATAATGCAAAAAATACAATTGAGTGCCACCTTCCTTCACAGAAAAAGATAAGATCTAATTTGCAAATTATGAATAAAAGTATTAGTAAAGTGATTTTTTCATTGACAAAGAAGCTAAGGCATTTAGATAGTAAGCTATTAAAAAATGCTAATAGTAACTCAAAATCAATCCTTACCCATGAAGCCATTAAAATAGATCAAAGAAGGTCTGTTATCAATGACGCAATAGACAATACAAATGACCAGCCTATTTCAAATAATGTCACTTTTTCATCGTTCTCACAGGATCTCCAGGACCTAATTAACTCTAACCGACTTATTACAGCTGTCCATCTGGATGAAATAAAGATGCAATTTGAACATCTGATTGAAAATAAAATCATACTTCCTCTTAAGAAATACAATGAAGAAAGAGGGTTTCTATCTCAATTTAAGCGCTGGGCGAGTGATACCATCAAAAAAGCATTCGGTGTAGGCAACCTGAGCACTTATGCTACCCTTTTTGAGATTTCCAAGGAAAAATCTGAGCTGTTTGATTTGGGTATATCACTTTCTAAATTACAACTTAAAAAATAGTAGTACATAGATCAACATGTTAATGTGTTAGCAATATACCTACCATTAGCTATAGAGGTTTTAAACCGCCAAATTACGTGGTATTATTTGAGCAGACAAATAAAATGAAAACAAATTAATCATAATAAAATCAATGAGATGATTAATCTGCATTCTGTGAAAATAATATAATCGAGGATGGTGATTTATGGGGGCTCAAGACAATTTACCAAGTAATAATAGCAGTAATACGCTTAACCCCTCTCCTCTTATGCGTGCCGCAGCTGATTGCTTTAACAAGCCAGATGCGGCCGAAGATACCTTAGTTGTAAATGGATCTGCTACTTGGCAAGACTTTTTTGCAACCTTTATACAGTGGGGGCGCAGGCTCTTAAACATATCCCCCAATGGCATGGAGCACCAAGGCGAATCCACGGGAGCAGATGATACTCAAAATCACCATAATCCATTTTTGAAGCTTATTTACAATACCGATGGAAATGCTGAAAGCGGCCTCAATTATACAGGGCTTGGCTTTTTATTTAGCTCTGTTATTGGTGGATTCATTATTGGCACCGTCATCAAAATTTTCCAAAATCTTAGAAAATTACAATTAAATAGCTATCAATATACCCAACAGCAAATAGCTAAAATACATAAAAAAAATGACCTAGGATACATGCCAGATGACGAACTCAGTACCGTGCCTTCTAAAGCAGAAATTAACCAGGCCTTTAGTGACATACTAGAAAGTGAAAAAATTAAGAGTCTGTATCATTACAAAGTTAAAAGCTTAAATTCGTCCACTATCGTGCTAGAAAGACTAGGCGCACGCCCTACGCCGCCACCTCCCCCCAAGGCGGTGATTAAACATACCAGATCAAATATCCTAGTGAGAGGTATAAATTGGTTACAAAATACCACTATTGCAAAAGCTGCCCATACCGCTTGGAACAGAATATCTAAATATTCATTTATTTACTGGCTTGTTTCCTTACCTATGCTATTAATTTTTGGCAGCATGGGGTTTCCTGCGCTTTTACCTGCATTAATTACAACATTAGGAATCGGTCTCGGTCTCGCTGTGTGGAAAAGTAAAAAACATATAAAAACTATTCATGCGGCTATTAATAATAAAATCTCACAGCAAGACAATAATGAAATTGATGATGTGCCAGAAAGCGATAAAAGGGATGATCATGACCGTGTACTGCTAGAGTTGAAGCAGCGTTATTACGAAAAATCAGCGCATAAAGCGACAATGAGTGCTTTGGCTAGATACAAAGAAAAGCAAAAAATAACCACCTTATCTTTACAGCAGCAGGCAATAAAAAAATCTACCTTCATTGAAGGAGATATGGATACAGAAAGCTTAGGTGAACAAGAAGAAACACTTATTAATATAGATAATGCTAATGATGTAGAGGCAGTATTAAATAGTGAGATAGCTCAACGTTTATTAGGTAGTAAAGCAGAAAGAAGAGCACGATGGTTTGTTTCTGGTGCAAAAGATGCTATAGGGGCGTTTGTTGAGTTTGCTTTCATTACAGGATTTGGCGCAGATTTGTCTTATGGAATGACGGCCGCTGGCGGTATATTAGCTACGATATTTACACCAGTATCGCATTTTCTAGGTGGATCATTATTAATGGCAGCTGGCGGCTTGGTGATGGGTGCCATTTTTGGCATCAAAACATTAGCCCAGGTACATCAAGAACAACTAATAGCAGAACAAAAAGTGTATCAAGCATTAACAGCACCTTATCAAATAAAATCCGGTCGCATCATTAATGGGAAACCAGAATATGTTAATGCGGGCATAACAATTAAAGAAAAAATTGAACAGCTCGAGAAAAGCATTAACGATACCATTGGTCGTATCAAAACAGCTAAGACCGCCCTCACTTCAGATCAATTAAATAATATACCTCATTACAATCTAAATAATATTAATGCTTTTAACCATGATCGGTTTGAAAAACAACGGGAAAAAATACCTTTTAAGACGAAATGTAAAAAAATAGCCAATAGGATATTTACGGGCTTAACTGGTGGTCAAACTGGTGTGTTGATTGCCAGACTCTTATTTTTAACTGGCTGTGTTTTTGCCGGCGCCTTGGTCGGAAGTGTGGTTGGTGCACCACTAGCTTTTGGCTTAATTGCGACTGGCTTTGCATTATTCATGGGTGGTTTAAAGCTAGCCAAAAGTATTTTAGATAAACGAAATGGTCATCGAGAGCACTGCGTTAACACACTAAATAGCCGAGTAAGCTATTTAAAAAAGAAAGAAAAAGAATTAAATGAGTTAGAGCAAATTATAAATCATGAATCTCAGTTAAGCATTGAAAGTACAGTTACTAAATCTGTTATAGAGATACAGCCTAAAAGGAGTGAGCCTGTCCTTGTTTCAAAATCTGGTTATTCCACACCTAAAATAACCCCTGTTAGCAGCATTTATAGAAGTGGAAATAGTTCCACTCATTTTCAGCCAAGTAATGGCACGGGCTCATTCTCCCAGCCTTTCATTCAGGACGAAGAATATGAGGCAGGTATGAAACCACCCTCTCAAGCAAGCTCTCTTTCTAGCTCAGGAATGACATGTAAAACTTATTGAATTGTATAATATTTTTTTGCTAGCCCTCTTCACTTGTAGTATATTTATATCACTTTAAACCGAGGAGTGACAAATAAATGGGCAAAACAAGATTGGAAGAGGCATCTAGCCAGCCTACCACCCCTACTAAATTATTAACTAAGCAAATAGATATTTTGCATGAACTCAAAGAAAGCCTGCGTGAGTTTGAAAAATTAGATGCCACCCTCACCGTTGAATCAAAAAAAGCTTATAACTATTTAATTTTAACCAAAGATAAAGCCTTATCATTTACTCTGAAAGAGTTAGCTTTAATAGACTATTTAATAACTCAATACAATGTTCTTATAAACACAAGTGGTTTCTGGACTGGTGTGATCAATCAGAAAATAGATGAGATAGAAGTACAACCCACATTAGAAAATATCAATTCTAAAATGGGTGACCCTAATAGTAATGTCAACTATCGAAACAGACTAGAAGCTTGCTTGAATATTGCTAATAATACTCCTCGGTTACAAAAATTATTACTGTCAAAAGGTATAGGACTAGATGATTCACTTTCACCTGCTTGGCAATATTTTCCAAGACAACCTACATTTGTTTCACGCTGGGCCAAATTGGTCAGAAAATTAAAGCTAAATGATTGCGTTAAGAGTGTAAGCAGCTTAGAGAGAAAATATAATCGGGCGTCTGCTATTTTCAAACAATTAATGAAAGCTTTTGATGAAGCTGTTAAAAGACAAGCAGATCCAAGTATCATTACAGAATTTGCACGAAAAGGTCTTAGTAGTGCAATACAATCCACACCACATAAAACTAATACAGCCAAAAATGAGACCTTAGATAACAGTGATTCAATAACAGTAGAACATGATACAACACTAATTGCTGTTACCCCCAAAAAAATAAATCCGAAGTCTGTGCATACAAAAAGTGATAAGTTGAATTTCGAAAAAGAAATTTCCTATATGCTAGAGGCATCAGATCAGTCTGGATCAGATAGGGATTCTGTTGAAAAAATTGACGGTGAAAATGTTTTTGAAATAGCAGAAAAACTTAGCAATAAAATTGAAACCTATTTCAGTCCAAAAAAAGCAGTGGCACCAACCAAATCTAGTAATCTGGATTTGGAACAGAGAAAAGCAAAAGAATCTATCTCTAGCCTAGATCATCTT
>CAYZRM010000008.1:13172-35659 GCA_964480845.1 uncultured Coxiellaceae bacterium
ATTTATTGACAGTAAAAATAAAGAATATTGGGGAACTAGAATTCATGATCGCCCAACAACAGTTAATAAAATATTATCCACTATTAATGATTCCAGCATGAAAAATAAAGATAAATTAAAGGAAGTAATCTTTTTATCTCAGCATGCAGCAGAAACTAATGGAGAAATGTCAATTTTTAAATTACGAAGTAAAAATACTGAAAATTTCTATAAATACTTTACTTATCGTTTCATGAAATTAGATAATAAATTTATCAAGGATAAATCTTTAGAAATTAATGAAGAAATTCCTCCCACTTTAAATATGTAAACATAATACCTCTAAGTATGATCAGGAATTCCCACCAACCTCGTCGTCCCCCGCGAAGGTGGGGGATCCAGCTTGGTATTGCTTGCCTGGATACTACGAACATAAGCTGCGGGACGACAGTTAGGGGGAGCCACTGAAGTATGATAATGCTTAGAGGTGTTTAATCAACTTAAGACTGCAGTACAATTGGACTGTTAGACATGAAATAACTCATCTCCCCCTTGCCGAATCCACCACTGATAGAAATAGATGCATTTAATCGCATTTGAGGAGATTTCAAAACATTAGTAAAAGACGGATTTATTTCAGAAGGTTTAACTAATTGTAAATCATGAATAGCAATATGCTCATATTCTTCTTTATTAAAAATATGGGAGGCTATATTCATAATTTCATAAAAATTCCCCATTAATTCTTCAGGAAATTGTTTGCTTTTTAAAATATCTAATAATACGCTTTTTTGAAACCTAGTTAAAAATGCAGCTAGTCCTGCTGCTACATCGAATTCAACCGCTCCAAGAATAACAATATTCTGGTTATCAGTTTTGTAGGTAGCTAATAGAAACTGCTCCTCAGTTAAAGGATCCCAAGCGGTGCCTTTTTGAATAATCACATCTTCATCAAACATACTATTGAACATGAAATCCAAAGAACCAACATTGTCTGGAAAATGAATATTAAGTTTATCCATAACACACCTCTATCGATTTACATAATAATATTACCAAGGATTTTTTTAAAGGTATCAGCCTTGAATGGTTTAGTAATAAAACCAACCGCACCTTGTGCCGAAGCCTGGCTTTGCATTGTTTCTGTCGATTCAGAGGTAATAAAAACAAAAGCAGGCACTTTTTCAATTAATTTTTCACTATGCTGTTTATTAAGCTCTGTAATTAATTGAATACCATTCATCTCCGGCATATTCCAATCACATAAAATAACATCAGGAATACTTTGACCAACATGCGATAATGCTTCCTTACCATTGTTTGCCTCAATATAAGTATGCTCGCCCAATCCAACCTTTCTCAGGGTTGACATCACAATCATACGCATCGCTTTACTATCATCAACGACAAGTATTTTCATAGGTCACCTTCAATTTTTATAAAAAACAACGTTTATTGGTTCATTTTTTGCCTCTACTATCAAGCTATGAACCACCTTTGGCTCAGGAACTATAATATGCTGATCTTTTGCTCCCATCACGTGTGGCAAAGATAAGTTACAATCTTCAGCTAATAAACTTTTGACATGACCACCAATTAGGTTTGATAACTCGCCAATAATATCTTTTATTTCTCTCTTCTTAATATCTGTAGGTTCTCTATCAAAAATACCTGATGCCATAGATCTCAGATTCTTAGCAGTTGTTTTAACAAAAATACCGCCATTAAAAACACCTGTAATATTAACATAACTACTATAGCAAGGTGATTTTTCTAAGCGATCAGCATGACTCTCTGATTCCATGGTATTTAACTCAAATAAAGATAGCCAAACATCACTTACTACCCTCTTTAAGTCATCTTTGGCAACATTACGCTCCATATTTACCCCCTCTTTTGTAATGAATAATAAGAGCTAGCATCTTTAGATATTCGTTCAAAAGGTACATTTAAGTTTAATAATGTTTCAGCAGACCCTAAAAATAAATAACCATCTGGCTGAATAATTTTAGAAATTTTATTAAGAATATTTTTTTTCGTGTCTTGATCAAAGTAGATTAATACATTTCTTAAAAATACAATATCTATGTTACTCATAGGAATCCAAGTACCAATTAAATTCATAATTTTGAAATCAATCAAGCTTTTAACATCAGGCTTTATCTCCCATTCCAACCCTTTCTTTTCAAAATATTTAACTAAGAAAATAGCTGGCAGACCTCTATTGACCTCTAACTGGCTATATACACCTGATTTTGCTTTACTAAGAATATCTGTAGATAAATCTGTCGCAATAATGCTGACGCTCCATCCATCTAACTCTTTAGCAAAGTGCTCTTTTAATATCATCGCAATTGTATAAGGCTCTTGGCCGCTAGATGCAGCACCACACCAAATTTTTAATGTTTTTTCTTTCTGCTTTTCTTTTATCAAATTAGGAATAATCTCTTTTTTCAACATTTCAAACGGATGAGAATCCCTGAAAAAACTAGTTTCATTAGTTGTCATTGCATTAATCACTTGATCAGCTAGCTGACTGTTTTGATTAACCCTGACTGATTTTATTAAGTCGTTCAAACTAGTGATATTAAGCTTTCTCATTAACAATTCGAGACGAGCCTCCACTAAATAACCCTTATTATCCTCTAATACAATAGCTGATCTTGTTCTTACTAAATCACGAATAAATTCAAAATCATTAGTTGTTAATGTATTAGCCATCAGCTAGTCTCCCTGGCCCAAGATGCCCGCCATGCGGGCTTGTAATCTACTCATAATATCAGTAGCTAATTGGCTAACTGGCTTAATCGATGAAGCAAGGCCTGCTTCCACAACTGAACCAGGCATTCCCCACACGACACTACTTGCCTCATCCTGGGCAATCACCACTCCACCATGACCAACAATTGCTTTACTACCTTCCAGGCCATCATGCCCCATACCAGTTAACATTACCCCTAATACGTTAGGACCATATGTATTAGCCACTGAACGAAATAATACATCAACAGCAGGCCTGCAAGAATTTTCAGGGAGATTTTGGTTAAGACGTATGATTTTTTTCATACCCTGTCTAACTATTTCCATATGAAAATTTCCAGGCGCTACCCAGGCATGTCCTGCCTTTAATTCATCACCATCTTCTGCTTCTTTAACTATTAGTTTGCTTTTGTCACTCAATCTTTCAGCTAATAATCTTGTAAATAAAGGAGGCATATGTTGCACGATAACAATAGGGGTTGGAAAATGATCTGGTAGTAATTGTAATAATTCGGTTAATGCGTTAGGCCCACCAGTAGATGCGCCAATTGCTACTACATCAATTTTCTTATCCCTATTAGAGTTATTAGCTCTAATAAGTGGAGCAGAATTATTAGATAATTTTACAGACTCTTTGACAGGATTTTTACGACGCAATAATGCTTTTATTTTCGGTATAATATCTAAGCCTAATTTTGAGGTTGCCTCTTCCAAATTACTCATTCCTACTGGTTTAGCTACATAATCATCAGCGCCTCTTGCCAATGCCTCCAGCGTAATCTCACCACCCCTTACTGTTAAAGAACTACACATAATAACAGGTAGCTTTGGATTAATTTTTTTGATTTCAGTTAATGTTGCAAGGCCATCCATTTCGGGCATTTCCATATCCAATGTAACCAAATCTGGATTTAGTTGCTGGATTTTGGCAAGTGCTATTTTACCATTAGGTGCCGTACCAACTACTGTTATATCAGGATCATTTTCTAACAAGGTAGTTAGCATCTTTCTGATGACAACTGAATCATCTACTACTAATATTCGAGATGAATTCATATGTTACTCCGTTGTTAGCCCAGTCATTTTAATTTTTTCAGAGATAATATCTTTGGTAAAAGGTTTCATAACATATTCATTAGCACCAGCAGTGATAGCATCAACTACACGAGACATTTCTGTCTCTGTCGTGACCATAATTAGCTTCATGTTCTCGTATGCATTATCTTTTCTGATAGTTTTAATGAAATCTAGCCCATTCATGATGGGCATATTCCAATCAACTAATGCTAACTGACACTGATCTAACTCTTTCAATTTTTCAATAGCAGAAGCACCATTATCAGCCTCATGCGTCTCAAACCCTAATTCTTTTAACATGCGCTTCAAAATACTTCTGGTTGTCATTGAATCATCAATAATTAATACTTTTCTCATTATTAGCTCCCAATTATTGATAATTAAATTGAGAAACTAATTTTTCCAACTCTACCGCCATACGAGATAGCTCACCAGCTGCTTGCTGGCTATCCGCTGCCCCACTAGAAGTACTATTAGCTGCCTGTGCTACACCAGTTATATTTTGTGCAATTTCAGAACCTCCTTTTGCAGCTTCTGATACATTTCGTACAATTTCACTAGTTACTGCACTTTGTTCTTCGACAGCACTTGCAATAGTATGCTGAATTTCACTAATTTGGTTGATAATACTATTAATTTCACCAATAGCTTGGGTGGCACTCTTAGTATCAGTCTGAATTGCCTCTATTTTACGACCGATATCTTCAGTAGCCCTCGCAGTTTCTTTTGCCAATTCCTTCACTTCATTAGCAACCACGGAAAATCCTTTACCTGCCTCACCCGCTCTCGCTGCTTCAATCGTTGCATTCAGTGCTAATAAATTGGTTTGTTGCGCAATAGAAGTAATCACTTTAATTACATTACCAATTTCAGCACTACTTTCACCTAGTTTAGATATGGTTGTATTTGTATTTTCAGTCACTTTTACAGCTTGTATCGCAATTCTAGTAGATTCACTTGTATTTTTAGCTATTTCTTTAATACTAGAATTTAATTCATCTGAGCTGGTCGCAACTGTTTGCAAACTTTGGCTAACTTCTTCAGCTGCTGCAGAAACAACATTTGCCTGAGCAGAAGTTTCTTCTGCATTTGCACTCATTTGTTGACCAACAGCGGTTAACTCTTCTGAAGATGATGCTAGTGCTTGAGAATTTTCACGTATCGCATTAATAATTAATATTTGATTGGTAATATCAGTTGCATATTTAACCACTTTATATGGCTTGCCATTAAGGTCCAAAATAGGATTGTAAGATGCATTAATCCATACTTGTCTACCACTTCTACCAATACGCTTAAATTCTTTACATTGATATTTTCCATCATTTAGATCTTGCCAAAATTTCACATATTCTTCTGTCTTTGCATAATCTGGATCGACAAATATTCTATGATGCTTTCCCTTTACTTCTTCTAATGTATATCCTAATGTTTTTAAGAAGTTATCATTAGCATCAATGATGGTTCCATCCATATTAAACTCAATGACTGCTTGAGATTTTTTTATTGCTTTAATTTGCCCATCAAAATCATTAAATTTATTTTTTTGATCGGTAATGTCAGTTGCATATTTTACTACTTTATATAAAACATTATCTTGATCTGCGATTGGATTGTAAGAAGCTTGTATCCATATCTCACGACCACCTTTTGCAACTCGTTTATATTCACGACTATCGAATTTACCTTCATTTAAATTTTTCCAAAATACTCTATAGTCATCACTGTCTGCGTAAGACTTATCAACAAACATACTGTGATGTTTTCCAATAATTTCATCTAATCGATAACCCATAGCTTTTAGAAAGTTATCATTGGCATTAATAATTGTTCCATCCATATTAAATTCAATAACAGCTAGAGATTGATTAAGTGCATCATTAATTGCTTTAAGCTCAAACAATTCATCGGTTAAAGATGATTTTTTGTCTTTTGATAATTTTGTTTTTTCAACGCTCATGATACTACCCTCCGCTAGCTGTAACAGATTGGTTGATGCTGATTGTTTTTTGAGTATCTAAAACCAGAAGCAATTGTTTATCTAATTTATAAACACTACTGATTAATTCTTTTGTTTCACCTGATAAATTTTCTGGCGGTTGTGATATTTTATCATCTTCAACTGATATAACGTCGCCTATTTGATCAACTAAAAGACTAAATGAGCTTTCTCCATCTCTGACAATCACATTCATGGGCTCAATTTCTTTAGGCCTGTCTTTTAAAAGGAGGCGTTTATGCAAATCAATTGCTGTCACAATTTGCCCTCTCAGATTAATCAAACCACCTATTACATCTACAGATAATGGTATCTTAGTCATTTTCTGATATCGTATAATTTCTTGGACCTTACCGACTTCTACACCAAGATAGTAATGATCAATATAAAAAGTGCTAAATTGACAAGTATTCATTACTCACCTCCACTAATAGTCTTCTCAGTTTTTTCTGAATAGTAATGAGGAAGAGCTTGTGAAATAATAGCATCAACATCAATAAGCTCAGTTACTTGCTCTTGAACGATAGCGGAATGGTATAATTTATGCTTTTCATCTGGGCTTTCATAAGTAATCTTGGCATCAATAATATCTATTATTTGGTCAACAATCATTCCAATTTCGTAATCATTGTGTCGGCATACAATTACTTGAACCATTTTATTGTCATTATTTGATATGGCTTTTTCTATTCCAAATAACTTTGATAATCTGACCAATGGCATAATGCATCCGCGATATTGCACAACCTCCTGATCTCCAGAAAATTCAATTGCATGATGATCAAATTCTTCTAAGCGAGACACATGCTTCAAATTTACTGCCATTCTGTGTTTTTCATCTAGCTTAAATATCAATAGTGTTTGTCTATTTTCGATATCTTTAATATCAGAATTATCTAAATTTTTTATTTCATTACCTAATAAATTAGAATACTGAGCGATTCCTATTGCATCTAATATGAGGGCTATATCACCATCACCCATGATAGTTGCTCCTGCAAAAACAGAAATACTTTTTAATAATTTACTCAATGGCTTAACGACAATTTCTTGTGTATCATTAATATCGTCAACTACCAAACCGAATTGGTGATTATTAGCCTGCAATACAACTATTCTGATAATATCTTTCTCTAATAATAGATCATTTTTTTCTTCACTAAGACCTAAGCTAGCATCTAATCGTATTAATGGTAGTAACTGATCACGAAGCCTATAAATAGCTGCATTATCTATCAGCTCAATACTGTTTTTAATTTGATCACCCTCTAGCATCACTAGCTCAACCAAACTAACCTGTGGAATCGCATATCTAACATGCTCACAAGTTACTATCAACGCGGGAATGATAGCCAATGTTAAAGGTATTTTAATCTTCATTGAGGTACCAACCCCTAAAACACTTTTTATATCAAGCATCCCACCTATTTTTTCTATATTTGTTTTAACTACATCCATACCAACACCTCTGCCAGATACATTTGTAACTTGCTTGGCAGTAGAAAATCCAGGCATAAAAATGATATTAATTAATTCGCTTTCTTTCATTTTATCTAGCTGATCTTTTCGGTAAAGACCTTTATCTATTGCTTTTTCTTTTAATAAATCAGTATTAATTCCACCACCATCATCCGTTATTTCTATATTAACCATACCGCCTTCATGATATGCCTTTAACATCAATACACCAAATTCTGGTTTTCCAGAAGATACCCTAACACTAGGGACTTCAATTCCATGATCAACTGAATTTCTGACTAAATGAGTAAGTGGATCTTTAATATTTTCGATAATTGATTTGTCTATTTCTGTTTCTTTACCTTCCATTTTTACTTCAATTTTTTTACCTAATGCTTGCGACAAATCCCTGACGACTCTAGGAAATTTACTCCAAATATTATTAATAGGTTGCATACGTGTTTTCATCACACTTTCTTGTAATTCAGTAGTAATAATATTTAATCGTTGAGATGTTGCTTGGAAAGCAGAGTCTTCTTGCTTATTGGTAAATTGTAGAATTTGATTTCTAGATAATACAAGCTCGCCAACTAAGTTCATTAATTTATCTAGCAGCTTAATATCAACCCTGATACTAGATTCATTAATAGACGAATTTTTTGCAGATACAGCGGCCTGATCATCAGGAATAGAGGGTTCTTTTTGTAAAGATTCTTCTTGTAAAGGCTCTTCTTGTGATGGTTTTTCTTGTAATATTTCTTTTTTTAAAGTTTCTGTACTTTCAAATTCATTATTCCCTGTAAAAACTAATTCTTCTTTCTTTTCACATAAATTAGTTAAAGTAGAAATTAGCCCTGGATATTCTTCCTCGCCATCGGATTCCTTTTCTTCAATAATTAAAAGCATCTTTCTAATAGCATCAACCATGCTCAATAATGCATTGGTTATTTCTGGATTTAACGTTAATTCACCGTCCCTAAGTTTACTCAGCAAATTCTCACCGACATGGCTCACTTTTTCTAGTTTACTAAAACCTAAAAATCCGCAAGTTCCTTTGATGGTATGTACGACTCTAAATATAGAAGATAATAGCTCTTTGTCTGTAGGCGATTTTTCAAGGGCAATAAAGTCTCTATCCAATCGGTCAAGATTCTCATTACTTTCAACAAGAAACTCTTTAATGATGTCGTCCATAACGCCAAACTCCAGACTTTATGCTGATAAATGGGCTCTTATTTATATAGATATCATAACTGAATATTTTAATTGAAGGGGGCTATTTTAACTGTAACAAACATAACCAGATGATACTAATATGAAAATAGCCATATAAAAACGGCCTTATAGCATCGCAACCAAGCTTGCTGTTACAATAGAAGCTAAGAAAAATTAAATGCTAAATTAATATCTCATATTATCGTATTTTCTGCTAGGACACACATAATGTTGATTTTTAGAGTCGCACTTACCATATTGATTATTTCTCTATCATCTTATGCGCAAGCTTACCAACAAGGAATGGTGGTATCTGAGAAAAAAATAGCATCGGATATTGGTATTCAAATTCTAAAATCGGGTGGAAATGCGATAGATGCGGCTATTGCGGTTGGTTATGCATTGGCTGTGATTTATCCTTGTTGTGGCAATATCGGTGGCGGTGGTTTTATGACCATACATTTAGCAAGCGGTAAGGATGTGTTTGTTAATTTTAGAGAAAAAGCACCGCTACTCGCTAATAAACATACTTACAAAAATAGTGGTAGTGATGCTGTGCAAGGCTATTTGGCTGTGGCAACACCTGGCACAGTATTAGGATTTGAAACAGTATTAAAAAAATACGGCACAATGACTAGAAAACAGGTGATAGAGCCAGCTATTAAATTAGCCAAACAAGGCTACATCGTTACTGTTTATGATGAAAAATGGATTAATAAATTTTCAGACCATTTTAAAACCCAGCCAAATATTGCTGCTGTTTTCTTAAAAAATGGAAAATCATATCCTGTTGGAAGTCGTATTATTCAAATTAATCTAGCAAAGACCCTAGAAAAGATAGCTGAAAAAGGAGAGCATTACTTTTATAGAGGCAATATAGCTAAAACAATCGTAAAAGAAAGCCTAAAACACGGTGGGTTGCTGCGTATGAATGATTTTATCAACTATAACATCAACATTACCAAGCCTGTTCAATGCCAGTATAGAGGTTACACTATTCTATCTGCTCCACCACCAAGCTCTGGTGGGGTAACATTATGTGAAGCGCTCAATATCTTGAGTTACCTCCCACTACATCAAAACAGCTTACAAAATAAGCGCTATATTATAGAAGCTATGCGCTATAGTTTTATAGACAGGAATACAGCATTAGGTGACCCTGACTATATCCATAACCCTTTAGATAAACTTTTATCGTCTAGCTATGCGAAAAAGATTAGCGAAAAAATAAAAAATAGCCATTCTGCTCTACCAGAAAGTGGCCCTCCTCAATTGCGAGAATTAACAGATACCACACATTACTCTGTAATAGATAAGCATGGTAATGCTGTTGCGGTCACTTACACTATTAACGGATTTTATGGAGCTCAAGTAATAGCTGGCAATACAGGATTCTTTCTAAATAATGAAATGGATGACTTTGCTACGCAATTGGGTGTCGCCAATAAATTTGGTCTAATACAAGGGGATAATAATAGTGTTGAGAGTGGAAAGCGCCCATTAAGCTCCATGTCACCAACCATTGTTTTGAAAAATGGTAAAGTAGTCTTAGTGTTAGGCAGCCCTGGTGGCCCTCGAATTATTACCGCAACCCTGCTTACATTAATTAATCATCTTGATTATAATATGAATATACAAAGCGCGGTTGATGCACCTAGATATCACTTTCAAGCAGAGCCAAATATTATCTATACCGAAGAAAATGCTTTATCTACCATGGAAATGAATGCATTAAAATTAATGAATTATAATATTGAGACCCAACCTAATTGGGCGGCCGTGGAGGCTATTTATATCAATCCAGAAACAAATGAGATGATAGGTGCTAATGATATTAGAAGACCAGATGGTGGTGTGGCAGGCTATTGAAACATACAGATAGACTAGGCCGATTAAGCCTAGTCGATTGACTATTTACCCCTGCAACAATGTTGCCTTAAAATCAATCTTTACAGCAGATAATGCCTTAGAAACTGGGCAGTTTGTCTTGGCATTTTCTGCTATCTTTATAAACTCATCTTCAGATAAACCAGGTACACTAGCCTTTGTCTCAAGCTCAATGAGTGAAATGACAAATCCCTCACCCTCAGAAGCTAAGTGAACCTTAGCTGTTGTTGAAATATCTTTAGGTGGGTTGCCTGATTTAGACAGCATTGCTGATAATGCCATTGTAAAACAGCCTGCATGCGCTGCGCCTATTAATTCTTCAGGATTAGTATGCTGGCTATCCCCTGTCCTCGCCTTAAAACTATAAGGGCCTGAAAAAGCACCACTTCCTAGCTTGACATTACCCGACCCTTCTTTTATATCGCCATTCCAATGCGCATCCGCTTTTCTAACGATTTCCATAACCACCTCCTATTTGTCTACCATTAGTCTACATGATAATAAACAGCATAAAGTTAAAATATATTTTTCAAATAGTTAACATATGCTATATTGATTCATCTTCATCAATATGACTGACAGCATGAAAAATCTGATATGTGGGTTATGGATATTCTGCATACCTTTTACTGCTTATGCTTTAGAGCAACATGAGAAATTATGGCTAGGCTCCAATTATCAAACACATTTTGGCACCCATCACCAATTGTTAGCATTTGTATTCACTCAATTAAGATTCATTAATCAGCCTCATCCTATTCAAACGGGTTTGCTTGAAGGTGGCCTAGGTTATCGTTTAGCATCAAAAACAAGCATATGGGCTGGCTATCGTTGGTCAGGTCAAAATCTCTACCATCGCTTTTACCAAGAGAATTTGTTATTTCAGCAAGTGTTAATTCCCTTACATCACAATCTTGATCGATCTATTTTACGTAGTCGACTAGAAGAAATTAGTCGAACAAACCAAACAACTATGTTGATTAAATTAAGAGAACGCGCTGCTTTTGAATTTAGCCCCGTGCTTACTAGCCTGATCCACCCATTTACTTATGATGAAGTTTTTTTTAATTTAAACAAAACAAACTACTCCACACATAAACTAATTGCTGAAAACAGGGTATTTATAGGCATCAATTGGTCAGTAAACAAAACAAATTGGTGGGAAATTGGTTATATAAACCAGTATATTTTTGCAAGTACGACACAGTCCCAAAATCAAATGAACCATATCGTCTCTATTACTTACAATTATACGTAAAGTGCATTTCCCTGCTCAGGCTTAGCAGTAACACTTACTGGCTTTCGGGTGAAGATAGAAGAGAATACCCCTACCAATTGACTAATATTGTCATAAATAGCATCAGATTTCCCATCCAATTTAGCTAAATACGCCACTATTTTTTTGAGCATCCCACTATCAATACTACAGTCTGCAGCGCCTCTTTTTTGCCAAAAGCCAACAGCCAGCAATCCCTCATGCAACAAGATATCGTTTAATATTTTTTTCTGAGCGGGGATATCCAATTCATGTATCATATTAAAAATATCTTCTTTCGGTGTTTTTCTGAAAAACACTAAAATATTAGAGTAGACAGTCTCTAAAGTTAACTTACTATGTGTATGGTTATCACTCATATCAAACAAATTTGTTGTATCGATTGCTTCATCACTCACACCAGCAGCAACCACTTCCTCCCACTGATCAGACAGCCCCAGCTTATGGATAAGTGATTGTATCGCTGTAGAAAGATGAATAACCTGCATAATTTCCCTCATCTCAAAAAGCACTGTCAGTTTAGAGGTTAGCAATCTGAGCAGATATACCCCACCTAGCAATTCTTGATGCTTTAAAAGAATCTTTTCCATTTTTTCATATAGAGGCAATGCCTCACCATGCCTAGCATCCAAACAATATAATCTAGCTAGATTATATTGTACCTTTATTAAATCTAAGGGAGGCAATAAATGATATTGCTCAATCAAACGGCTGTGACGCTCTGCAAGATAGATGAGCTTTTCAGCAACTAGCATTGTATATTGATCATTATTAGGTGCAGACTGAGCTATACAGGCTAGTAAGTAGGTCAAAAGTGCCTTGATTTCAAAGACTTTTTGTTGATCGGTTCGCTTGGCTTTGATTTCTGCCATCATTTTATCAAAATATACATTCGTTTCACTAGCCGCTAGTACGATTTTTTTTCGCCCATGGTTAGGCTCCGGCTCTACGAGTGCCGCTTGAACCGATTTTGTGATAAAGAAAACTGCGTCTTCTAAAAGTCCAGTTTTATTATAATGCAGGTAAAACAAACCACCCTCAGGAATACTATGCTCAGCGTCTAAAGTAGGGATAATCTCCCCAATATCACCTTTGATGTTTTCTTCAAATAAAACACTCAGACTTTTATTGAAATCAAACGATATCCTGCCATACTTTTTATTAGAAAATTTCATGCTAATTGAATCTGCTTTACCGTATAATTGAGCTGTTGTATCGGTAATAACACCCAACTTAATCAATGCGTCATCAATAAATGCAATATCTTTAAGAGCACCAGATAAATTTTTCAGTTTAACATAAGCATATAAACGCAAAAGTGTAATATTCAGCCTATCCACTGAATAATCACTTTCTTTATCTACTTCGAGAAGCAAAAGAGCATTAGTGTAAAATGGAATGGCATTTTCATAGTCATTTATAGCCGCAAAAAAACCACCTTGCTTAGCATAAATATTGATTTTTCTTCTGGTAACCGCAGAAGAATCCATACCTAACTGAGCAGCATATTTGCTAATAATATGAAAATAACAATCTAGGTAATAATGAAGGTCATCTATATTGTAGAGCTTAGAGGCATCAATTTCACCCCAGAGTCTGGCTAATATAAGCCTAATCGTTTTTGTATATTTGTCTGGATTTGCTACATCAATGTCACGCAACAATTCTGTTAAGGCTTTTGCCCTGTTTGAGCTCATACTGCCTCTCTTCTTATAATTAGTTATTCAGTATTATTTATTATTATTCTAAGGATAAAGCAACTGCCTGAGCTAACACTTTAGCTACCTTAGTTGTAGGATGAACTCTATCCCAATAAACATATTTATCAGGGGTATCACAAGGCGTTGCTGAGCTTAACCCATTAATATAAGCTTCCCGCAAGTCGACCTCATTCAATACATTGATATGCATCTTATTTAAGGTATACAACTCGTCATTATTCTCTATTCGCCCCCAAGGAAGATAAGACCCAGGATAGCAAGCTTCTTTTGTGTGGGTTATACCGTATTTTTCAGGATGCTGTATTGCATCATTAAAATATGCATACACATCAAAATAATATATTTGTGCTAGTGAACGCTCAACATCACCATCAATAATTTTTTGTAACAGCTTTTGATTATGCAACTGGGTCAGCAAAGACAAGTGTGATGAATGGGATTTATCATCATGATTGATAGCATACGGTGTTTTACCAAGATCAGGTAAATTCAATAAAAGAATTTGTTTGGCACCCAACCCAATTAATACGTCTACCTGCTCAAATATATGATTAACGGTATTAGTTGTTGCATAATGAATATTACTACGCCCTGCTAAATAATCATTTCCGCCACACCAAATAATAAATAAGTGATCAGCAATATGTCGATCATTCTTAGCATATTTAATGTATTTTGATAACTGACTACCCAAGCCTGGCACCACTAAGGAATGTGAGTCATAAAAAGGCTCTGCCCAGGCACCGCCATAGGCATAATCAACGAACTGATTAATATCATCAGGATTTAAATTTAAGTTAACCGCCAACTCTTCAGCCCAAACGCGCCCATTGGTAAAGTGGCCCTTGTAATAAACAGATGATTTAGGTATGAGATGAAGGGTGAGTGAGTAAAGATTTCCATTATCTGATAAGCTATCGCCAAATATAATAATTTTATCGGTCTTGAACGCGTGGGCAGCAAATGAAAAAAATACCGAGGTAATTAAGATGAGTAAGCGGAGCATAGGCTTCAATCCCCTACTATCATACCTAAACGCATAGCCATTAAGGTTAGTTCAACATCGCTATTAATGCCTAATTTATCAAAAATACGATAACGATAACTATTCACTGTTTTAGGGCTTAGACATAATTTTTTCGAAATATCTTGAACCTTTTGACCCTGGGTAATCATAAGCATGATTTGCAATTCACGCTCTGATAGCAAATCAACAGGAGAGTCGTCACCTTTAGTGAAACGCTTGATAGCAATCTGCTGTGCAATGCTAGGGCTAATATATCGTTGACCTGCATTAATCACTCGAATAGCACGTATCATTTCTTCTGGATCGCAGCCTTTAGTAATATAGCCAGAGGCGCCAGCCTGTAATAAACGGGTTGGGTAAGGTTCATCTTCGTAGATGGTGAGCGCTAATACTTTAATATCTGGATTATGGCGCAGCATTTTGCGGGTTGCTTCTAAGCCACCAATGCCAGGCATATTTACATCCATGACAACAACATCAGGAATCAACTCTTTTGCTAGCAGAACAGCTTCTTCACCTGCTGCCGCTTCACCAATGACTTTTATGCCATGCACATCCTGCAATAGGCGCTTTATGCCCATACGTACAAGCTCATGATCATCTACTAATAGAACTTTGATCAAGGGTGATCCTCTAAGAATTCATTATTGGCGGAGAGAGAGGGATTCGAACCCCCGGAGCCCGCGAAGACTCAACGGTTTTCAAGACCGCCGCTTTAAACCACTCAGCCATCTCTCCACTATCTTGCAAGCATGAATAGTAGCGCTATTTTTTAATAACGTCTACACTTTATATGAGAATAATTTGCTATTTTTGAGGTTGTTAGACAGACCATAAACACTTCCCTTTTTTTGCCAGCATATCCATATATTCTCCATGCGCTTGCAACTCTTCACTATTAGCTTTAAGCACAGGTATACGATACACAGTTGAAACAATTCCCATCTCTGTCGCCATTTGCTGGCTGGTGGCATCAATTGATTGCTCTGTCACAGCGTCAAAAAAGCTGCCTTGACCACCCGTCATAGCCAAATATACTTGCGCTAATAAATTAGAGTCCAGCAATGCACCATGCAAATCACGCTTAGCATTATCAACAAAGTAACGCTTACATAACGCATCCAAGCTATTCTTTTGGCCAGCATGCTTTTTTCTTGCCAGCTGCAAGGTATCAAGAACACTGCAATATTCTGTGATGGGCTTAAAGTGACGATTAAGCAAGCGCAATTCATGGTTAATGAATCCGATATCAAAAGGTGCATTATGAATGACCAACTCTGCCCCAGTGACAAAGTCCATAAACTCTTGAGCTAGTACATGAAAAGCAGGCTTATCGGCCAAAAATGCATCAGAAATACCATGAACAGCAAATGCACCCTCGTCTACTTTACGGCCCGGGTTGATATAGTGGTGAAAATACCGCCCCGTCAGCTTACGGTCTATCATTTCTACACAGCCAATCTCAATGATTCGATGACCCTCTTCTGGACTTAAACCAGTTGTTTCAGTATCGAGTATTATTTGGCGCATGCATCACCCTTTTAACAAATTATCGATTGCTTGATTAGCAATACTATCTACCAGATCATTTTCTGGGTGTCCACTATGCCCCTTCACCCAATGCCAAGTAATGTCATGACGTAGCGTCTCTTGATCTAATTCTTTCCACAAGTCAGCATTTTTCACTGCCGATTTGTCAGATTTTTGCCAATTACGCTTCTTCCAAGCATGTATCCATTCCGAGATACCTGTTTGTACATATTTTGAGTCAGTGTATAACTCAACCCGGCAGGGCTCTGATAGTGCTGCCAATGCCTGGATCGCGCCCATCAATTCCATACGATTATTAGTTGTGTGATCCTCAGCACCAGACAATATCTTTTCATGCTGGCCAAATCGCAACAAAGCACCCCAGCCACCTGGGCCGGGATTTCCGCGGCAAGCACCATCGGTATAAATCAATACATGTTTCATTTGCATCCTTTAATTTGAGTGTGCCTAGCAATTGGCCGTGTCACCTGTGGCAGACCAATACCAGTGAAAGCTTGTTTCCATTTTAGCTTAATAGGTGTTAGCGGAATCACTTTTGCACGAGCGATAGTGATATATAAGCTACCATTTTTAGGAAAACATTTTTCGCCCAGTGTTTCTATCCAATTTAACCGCTGATAAATACCCGCACTTTTTAATGGTGGACGATATAAAACCGAACGGAAGGCTTCTATTTCGAAATCAGCCAACTCCAGCCATTTTCTAATCGATGATGGTGGAATTAACTTACTGGGCCAAGGAATCTGCTCACCTCTTTTTAGCGCTTTACACACTCCCCAAGTACTAAGTGGATTAAAGCCACATACTACAATCAAACCCTCCGGTTTGACAATTCGACAAGCTTCTGCCAACAATAATCTTGGGTGATCAACTAGCTCCAATGCATGTGGTAAAATAACAAGATCAATACTGCCCGTTAAAATAGGCAACTCTTTAAAATCAGATTCTATCAGCCCTTTTTTAAGCTGAGGTAATGCACTAACGATATGATGGTAGGTAGCAAGCGAGGCTGATAAAAGTTGAGCTTGTTGTGGCGTACCCACCAACAAAGCCTGCTTGCCAAAATGCTGATTGAGTAATTGTAATAAGCCATGATACTCAGCTGCCAACACCTCTTGACCTAGCCTATCATTTAACCATTTATCCCAATGTTGAAATGTTCGATAACCACGCACCAAAACTTTTCCATCTTCGGAGTAATTTTGCTACTATAGCACACTCAATACAGACATACAGTGACAAAAACACCATGCACCCCTTGGTCAGAATTATTTCCACGTTTTTTATGATTGCTGCTCTAATTAGCAACAACTCCCTCTTTGCTGCTAATGGTGAAGGCATTCAAATCTACCCCAAGGATACTCACCTACTCCCAGAACATAAACAAAAAATTGCTGACGATCTTAATCGCTATCACCACGCTGATAATTTGTGGGATGTATTAAGAGATGAGTTTGCATTAGAGCACTATGAAAACCATCCCGCTGTTCAACAAAAAATTGAATGGTATATGAATAATCAAGATTACCTATTGCGCTCAGCTACACGTGCTGCACCCTATCTATATTACATTTCGCAACAAGTTAGAAAGCGCCACTTGCCTGCAGAGCTGGTACTCCTACCTATCGTTGAAAGTGGCTACAATCCATTTGCAATGTCTAACATGGGTGCCGCTGGTATTTGGCAAATGATGCCAGGTACGGCTACGGGATTCGGTATCAAACAAGATTCTTGGTACGATGGTCGCCGAGATGTGATTGCATCTACCAGAGCAGCACTTAATTATCTAGCCTACTTACAAAGTTTTTTTGAAGGAAATTGGTTACTAGCAATAGCTGCGTATAATACGGGCGAAGGCAATGTACTCTCTGCAATTAAACGCAATATTAGAGATGGTTTAGATACGGAATTCTGGTCTCTACCTGTTGCTCAAGAGACCAAAGATTACGTCCCCAGCTTATTGGCATTGGCTACTATTATTGGCCACCCAGACCAATATCCGATTTATTTCCCACCTATCCGCAATGCGCCGTATTTGGCGCAAGTTGATCTTGGTAGTCAAATTAATTTGAAATACGCAGCTCAATTAGCTGGTCTTAGCCATAATAGACTCATTCAACTCAATCCTGGATTCACGCACACAGCGACCTTATCAAAAGGGCCTAACAAATTAATTCTACCAATAGAAAATGTGGAGCAATTTTCAGAAAATTTATCTCGTATGCCGCCAGTAAAACAAATTAATTGGATACATTATCGTTTCCGTGCAGGTGACACCTTGGCATCTGTTGCTAAGCAATTTCACACCACTATCGCTGTGATTAAAAAATTTAATCATCTTGGCAATAAAAATACGTTAAAGCACGGAACTAATTTATTAATCCCTTATAATGAGCTGTCTAAACCTGAAGCCCCTATCGTAGCAGCAGCCAAAAAAGCGACCCCACACCCAGCCATGCATCACATTAAAAATGCTTTCTTATCTGACAAGAAAAAAATCAACCCTGCACCGCAGATAAAATCAACAAACATAGGCTATAAGTTACAGCCAGGAGATACCATTTATATGGTAAGAAACAGTGACAGCTTAACCAGCATTGCAAAGCACTTCAATACTAGTAGTTATGCCTTAATGGCTGCCAACAAGCTAGCTAACAAAAAGATCAAGCCAGGTTCGCATCTAATTATACCTACTCATACACCTATTAAGCGGACAGCTAACAATAACAGTATTAGGCCAGGCGACACACTTTACATGATAAGACATGGTGATACGATTGAAAAAATAGCCCATAAGTTTCATACTTCCCCTGCTGCGATCCGTTTAACTAATTTTGTTGATAATAGCTCTTTGGTTATCGGCGAAAAAATAGTTATCCCAACGCATATGCACGGATAATAATATATTCCATAAAGGAGTTTTATATGAAACTATTAAAAACAGCAGCAATTGCTGCTTGTGTACTATCTTTAAATACCATTGCCAATGCTGGACATCACGTTTATCTACAAAATAATTCAGATGAACATATGACAGGCGCTGCCGGCATCAGCCCATGCTCATCAATTGCTGGATCTACTGGCATTATTGCACCAGGACAAACATTTGAGGTGCCGAGTGGCGTATTGGGCCTTTACTGCATGTTTGGGTGTAATGTCAGCGTATATGCTTCTAAGTCCTGCTCAGGCAATCAGATTGCAACTGTACACTTAAATAAAGATCACTCAATCGCAAGGGTAGATAACTTAAGCACTCATTATAAGATTTCTGCTTCTGGTGAAATGATTACAGCTGAAAATACGAGCGTCTTCAAAAATCTGTTTAATCTTTTATTTGGCTAAAACCAGATAACTCACTTAGAGACGGGTACAGCCCGTATAAAACAAAAAAGGAGAGCTACTCGCCCTCCTTTTTTATTGCTTTATATCAGATTAGCAAATATCCCAGGTGATTTGACCACCGAACACATCTGCACCACCGTTTACATGACCGCTGGTTGTAACAATCTTAGCACCAGTTTGCAATGGGCCTGGGTTTACACGAGCCTGTTTCATGAACAAGTGCGTCCAACCTAAATCAACTGCAACGGATTTTGTTGCTTTATAATGACCGCCTAATGCAATAACATAACGGTTGTTATCAGGCAATTGAACATTACGTTCAGCATTTCTAACAGGTGTTTGGTCAAAACCAATCGCGCTGCGTAATGTAAATGTTTCGGTTGCCAAGAAATCGCCACCCAAGGAAATATTCCATGTATTGCGATAGTTCTCAGGAATCGTTGCGTTAAAACTTGAACTACCAGCAACACCAACTGGTGAAGCAGCTGATGGAACAGCGCCAGCCAAGCCTTGGAAGTTTAGTGCACTAAAGGAGCTCCACTGGGTGTAAATTAAAGAACCCATGACATTCCATTTTGGTGTTAAATGGTGGAAACCACTTAATGCCGTGTAAGCAGGCAATGTGACATTTACTTTTGCACGATTAGATGCAATGACACCATAACCAGGATTAGATAGAGCATTTAATCCTTGTGCGATTGGACCAACAAATTTACTGGTACCTGTTAAGTGATGCACCACTTGTGAATGATAGCTTAAACCAAAGCGAGTGTCTTGATTTAGATCATACATAACACCGGCATGATAACCATAACCTGTGCCATTGGCTCTATTTGTTGCCGTTGTATCAAGGGCAGGTGTATAGGCAGTCACAAGAGGCGTAGTTGAAATGACAGCTCTACTACCAGAAACGTTATCAAATTCGCCAGATGCCTTCTGAACATCAAAGCCTAAACCCACAGAAAATTGCTTATTAATTTCGTAAGCTAACGATGGGCTAATATCAACCACAGTGATAGACGTTCTTGTTGCAGCATAACGCATTGGCGTACTGGTACCATAGTCTGTTCTTAAACCAAATGGTGCGTCAACGCTGAAGCCAAAGCCTAATTTCTCAGTAAGAGGCGTAACATAATGCAGGTTAGGCACTAGACCAAATGCACCACCTTGCGCTGTTACGCTTGGGAAATAGTTAACCTGTGATGCGGTTGTTGCTAGGTTAATGCTTCCTTTGTATTTAAAAGAAGACATAATTGCTGCACCACCAAGCACAATTTGCTGATGCTTAAATTTGGTAATACCGGCTGGGTTAAACCAAGCGGTACTTGCATCTTCAGCGGAAGCTGCATAACCAGCGTGATAATTACCAACGCTAGCACCTGATTGCTCCCATAATTGGAATGCAGATGCCATCGCCCCTGTTGATAGACCAAACATCCCTGTGGCGCATAATGCGGTCACGAGGCGACGCGTTACAAAACGTTTCATTCTACTCTCTCTCCTTCACGTTAATCACTATACTTCTGAATGAAATAGTTTGAACTAAATTTAATTCAAACTGGAAGTATAATAAGCATACCGTATTTGTAAAACAAAACAATCTTTTCAAATCATTAGGATAAAGATTATTCGCCTATCTATTTTATATACACCCATGATGGTTCAAATAAAATCACAATGCATGATATTGATTGCTTTTGACGCTTATCTCCAAGGCGACCTTGACCAATGACAAGACCTCAGGGATAGTGTTGGCATGAAAAAGTCGCTAGCACCTCTATTAAGCAGCAGTCTAGGAAATATACTTGAGTGGTATGATTTTGGCTTATTTGCTATTTTTTCTGCTTTAATTAGCAGGCTATTTTTTCCAACTTCAGATCCACAAGCAAGCCTATTAGCAACGGTAACTATATTTGCCATTGGATTCTTATGCCGCCCAATTGGCGCCCTTATCTTTGGTTATTTGGGCGATAAGGCTGGGCGAGCCCGCACACTACGCTTATCTATCTTAATGATCACGCTTCCTACTATTGCTATAGGATGCCTGCCAACTTATCAACAAATTGGTATCCTTGCCCCACTACTTCTCATGTTAACACGCATCTGCCAAGGCATTAGCATAGGCGGCGAATACAGCGGTAATATTATTTACTTGGCTGAAAGCGCCCCTCATTCTTACCGTGCCATGCTGACTGCCTTTGCAAGCTCAGGTGCAAATTTAGGCATTTTATTGGCTGCCTTAGTAGGCATCATTATTTGCCATGCATTCGATGAAAAAACAGTGCACGCCTGGGCTTGGCGTCTACCTTATATTATTAGTGGTCTCTTAAGCCTCGTTATTTACAAACTACGCTTAAATTTACCGGAAAGCCCCGCATTCGAAAAGCAACTGCAAACCAAGCATATTTCATCTAACCCCATTCGCTTTGCGTTAAAAAATAATATACCGCAAATTTTACGTACGCTAGGCTTAGTCTGCATGGGATCTACATTTTATTATTATGCGTTTATCTACCTACCGGTATTGATTAATGCAAACAAGTACCTATCTATCTCAATTACCACAGAGCTTATTTCTATTTTAATGGCTATGATGATGCTTATTGCACCTTTGGCAGGCCTTGTTAGCGACCGTCTTGGTCGAAAACAAATGTTAATTTTTAATGCATTAATGATTAGTATCAGCGTTATACCGGCTTCGTATTTTGCCATTCATCATTCATTATTCTTAATACCCGCATTATTTTTCTTTGCAATTATTAGCGCATTTGAGCAAGGTGTAACGGGGGCTGCGATTGTAGAGAATTTTCCATTACCAGCAAGATATACAGGTATCTCGATAGGCTATAATTTAGGTAATGGCATTTTGGGAGGTACTGTACCACTTATATGCGAGTGGTTAATGATTAAAACGCAGCACATTACGATGCCAGCTATCTATATCACTGGCTGGGCATTAATTACACTGATCACTAGTGTTTTCTTTATTAGCTGGAAAAACAAAACAGCTTAGCTAGTCCTATTCTACTCACACATAACCCTCGGCAATACTACCGAGGGTTAGCACTTGCAACACTATAACGCCACTTCTTCCCAAGCCTGCGCTTTAATTCCATTAGCACCTTTAGCTTGTTGTTGCATCGCAAATTGATGATAAAGCTCAGCAATTCCTTGCGATTTTGCATAATGAATTGG
>CAYZRM010000008.1:35759-48510 GCA_964480845.1 uncultured Coxiellaceae bacterium
GGAGGCATTAAAATACTGACCCAAGTATTTAGCTACTGATAAGCATACATCTAAACCAACCGTATCAGCCAATGTAATAGGACCCATAGGCATGCCAAAGTTAGTCATGGCTTTATCAATTGCCGTCATAGGAATACCTTCATTTACCAAATCAACCGCCTCTAGTAAATAAGGCATTAAAATACGGTTAACTAAAAAGCCTGGGCTGCTTTTCACAGGCAATGGCAAACGATCAATTTTACGCACAAAAGCAATTGCTTTTTCAACCACTGCTTGGCTGGTACGATTACCTTTAACTACCTCAACTAGCTGCATTTTTGCAACAGGATTAAAGTAATGAATACCCACTAGGCGTTCAGGCATTTCTAATACCGTATTAATATCATCTAATGGAATACTAGATGTATTAGTTGCTAAAATTGCACTTGGCTTTGCTTTTGATTCAATCATTTTGAAAGTGGTTTGTTTTACATTTAAATCTTCAATGACCGCCTCAATAATGACATCAGCTCTAGAAATCCCATTACCTTCTACATCAGGAATGAGCCTATCCATTGCAGCTTGCACCAAATAATCTTCCTTGAGCTTGCTTTTAAATAATTTATAAGCACGTTTAATAGCAGGCGCTATAAACTTAGGCTCTAAATCTTGTAAGGTCACTGTCATGCCACGCAGAGCAGACCAGGCGGCAATATCACCACCCATTGTACCTGCACCAATGACATGCACATGCTTAGGCTCAAAAGCATTGTCTCTTGGCAAACCCTTCATTTTTTCTTGTAGGAAGAAAACACGCACTAAATTTTGTGCTGTTTCACTAAAGAATAAACGGCCACAGCTCTTTGCTTCCGCTTGATATGCTGCATTACCCTCAACACCAACATGCTCCCAGTTATCTAATGCTTGATAAGGAGCTGGGTAATGCTGAGCACTGATTTTTTTATTTAATTTCTTACGCATGAAATGCGCAAGCAATTGTCGCGGTAATTTTTTATTTGTTAACGATTGTAATGTCGTTGGGTGGTGCTTGCCTGGATTCTTCAAAGCATAGAATTTTGCTGCTTTAACCAAATGCCTTCTAGGCACAGCAGCATCAACAAAGCCCATTTTCGCAGCAGCTTTACCACTGACAGTGCGACCTGAAAGAATCAAATCCATTGCCTGCATACCACCAATTAAACGCGGCATACGTACGGTACCACCCCAACCAGGATGTATACCTAGCATTACCTCAGGCAAGCCTAAACGTGTTTTATTACTTTCTTCAGCAACGCGATAATGGCAGGCCAAGGCTAGCTCCATACCCCCACCCAAACAAAACCCATCTATCATTGCCACTGTTGGAATCTTTAAGCTTTCTAAGCGATTCAAATAATTATGGCCATCCGTTAATACTTGGGTTGCTTCTTGTATATCTTTGAATTTAGTAAACTCACTAATATCTGCGCCTGCAATAAAACCACTTTTTTTAGCTGACGCAAGAATTACTGCTTTATGGATTTTATCAGCTTCAAGCACGGTGATGATGTTAGCAAATTCTTCCATCACTTCACGATTTAATGTGTTAGCAGATGAATCACGCTTATCCAAATAAACCCATAGTACTTGATCTGCATCTGTTTCTAAGCGCCAATTCTTATAGCTTTGAGTCGTTGTATTCATAAGTTACACCCCAGAAACATTTTCAATTAACATTGCACCGCCTTGCCCACCACCAATACAAATGGTTGCAATCCCTCTTCTTCCATTTTCACGACGTAGAATATTCGCTAAGTGTAAAACTATGCGCGCGCCACTCGCACCTACTGGGTGACCTAAAGCAATTGCACCACCATCCACATTTAATTTGGACTCGTCTAATTTGCCTAGAGCACCACTTAAACCTAAATGTTCGCGACAATATTCATCATTTTCCCAAGCTTTTACACAACCCAATACCTGAGCTGCGAATGCTTCATTGATTTCCCAATAGTCAATATTGTCCATTTGTAATTGTTGTCGCTGCAATAATTGACTAGTCGCATAAACAGGTCCTAAACCCATTTCTGCAGGGTCTAAGCCAGCCCATTCCACATCCACAATTTTAGCCAACACCGGCAAACGATATTTTTGCACCGCATCTTTACTTGCCAATAACAGCATAGCTGCGCCATCAGAAATTTGTGAACTATTACCTGCCGTGACACTACCAAATTTTTTATCAAAAAACGGTTTTAATTTACCCAAACGCTCCATGCTGGAATCACGCCTAATACCATCATCAGCAAGATAGTATGCACCTTGATAATCAAAGCTAGCTTGTATTTCACCCAAGTGCTTTTCATCTTGTGCTTTTGCTGCTTGTTGATGGCTCGTTAAAGCAAACTGATCCATTTGTTCTCTAGTGATACCAAAACGATAAGCAACATTCTCAGCAGTTTGCCCCATACTAAGATTTACCATTGGGTCAGATAAACCTTTTAATAACGCGATAACAGGCTTTAAATAAGCTGGACGGAATTTAACATACTCTTTCAATCTGGTTTTCCAGTCTTTTGCTCCCGCCAGACCTGCCATCCACTCAACCATGCCGTTATTATAAAGCAAGGGTGCACGGCTCATTGCCTCAGTACCACCTGCCAATACTAAATCACATCGACCCATAGCAATATCTTTTGCAGCACTATCCAGGGCTTGCAAGCCTGAGGCACAATTACGCTGTACTGTCCACGCAGGTGTAGATTTTCCACAGCCTAAGCGTAGCGATATAACACGGCCAATATTTGCTTCATCTGCACTAGGCATCACACAGCCCACTACAACTTCATCAATATCTTTAGGAGAAAAATGCTGGCGTTGCAAAAGCTCGCGTGCTGCGTTTACTGCCAAATCAGAGGCAGAGAAAGGACCCGGCTTGCCTTTTGCTTTTAAAAATGGTGTGCGCGCACCATCAACAATATATACATCACGCATGGTGGATGAGGTATTTCCAGAGTTCATAGCTTGCTTCCTTATCGTTTATGCGATCACTTCTTTCAAATCAAATGAAAATTCATTTACTTTAACAATCTCAGTTCTTAATGCTTCATAAGCTATCACAACTTCTGCTTCTTCTGCCGTGATAACATTCAACTGTAATGCAGCCTGCACTCTTGCCGCAAAATCTAAATGACGTGCTATTGTTTTTTCTTGCACTGCTTTTTGAATTTTTTTCATAATAGGATCAATAATAGCAACCTGAGTCAACGCTTTATCTAAGCGAGCACCTAAAGAGTTAGCATCCGTTGGTTGGTAGCAATATTTGGTTAAACGATCACGCAAGACTGATGGAGCTGTCATCGCTTCAATAATTTTGCTATGCAATTTGTCATTAGGTTGTTGATAAGCACGTCCCCATGGAAATACTACCCACAGCAACAATTTCCCTATCCATTTTTGTGGGAAGTTGTCAGCTAATTCATCACAAGCAATCTGAATTTTAGCCAAGCATGTTTGCAATACCCAGCAAACATAGTCAATATCTGAACTTGGCTTACCACTATCGTGATAGAACTTTAATGTCGCCGATGCTAAATACAGCTGACTCATGATATCGCCTAAACGCGCAGAAATACGCTCACGACGCTTTAAACTACCGCCTAACAAAATAAGGCTAGCATCAGCCAATAAAGCGAGCGCTGCACTCATACGGGTTAATTGCTTTTTTAAACCCTTAATACGTGCATTTTTTCCTGATACTATAATGAAATGTCCACCAGTTAAGCCATAAGCAAAACTACGCAACGCATTGCCTATAAAGAAACCAATATGTGACATTAATGTACGATCTAATGCTGCTACGTCAGGCTTCTCTGCCGTGATGAGTTCAACTTCTTTCAAAATATAGGGATGGCAACGAATAGCCCCCTGTCCAAAGATAATTAAATTACGAGTAAGAATGTTAGCACCTTCCACGGTAATACTAATAGGAAGTGCCATGTAAGCATTTGCTAATATATTTCTAGGACCTGTTTGTATCATGTGGCCAGAATGAACATCCATAGCATGATCCACCACTACTCGAGATGCTTCTGTCATGTGATATTTAGCAATAGCAGAAACAATAGCTGGATTGATATGCTGATCAACCGCACCAGCTGTCATGACACGGGTTGCTTCCAGCATATAAGCATTACCAGCAATATGTCCTAGTGCCTCTTCTACGCCTTCAAAAGCAGAAATAGGCGTATTAAATTGCTTACGAATGCGTGCATATGCCCCCGTGTAACGATAGGTTACTTTCGTACATGCTGTTGCCAACGCAGGTAAAGAAATAGAGCGGCCTATAGATAAGCACTCCATTAACATACGCCAACCCTGACCCGCCATATCAACACCACCGATAATCCAATCCAATGGGATGAAAACATCTTTACCGCGCGTAGGACCATTCATGAATGCAAGATACATAGGGAAATGGCGGTGCCCAATCTCAACACCTGGATGGGATGTTGGAATTAAACATAATGTAATACCCACATCTTCTTTTTTACCAAGCAAATGGTCAGGATCATATAAGTGAATAGCAAGACCTAAGACGGTTGCAATAGGTGCCAACGTGATATAACGCTTATCCCAGCTTAAACGAATCCCTAATACTTGCTTACCTTGATATTCACCTTGGCAAACAATACCAGTATCAGATATAGAACCTGCATCACTACCCGCATCAGGGCCGGTTAAAGCAAAACAAGGGATATCCTCACCTCGTGCCAAACGAGGTAAATAGTAATCTTTTTGCTCTGTTGTGCCATAGCGATGCAATAATTCACCTGGCCCTAAAGAATTGGGTACCATGGTATTAACAGCTGTACTCAATGAGCGAGAAGCAATCTTCAAAACAATGGTAGAGTGTGCTAATGCTGAGAAGCCTAAACCACCGTATTCTTTACCGATGACCATACCTAGAAATTTTTCTTGCTTCAGGTAGTCCCAAACAGCCTGAGGTAGATCGTGTTTTTCGCGAGTAATTTCCCAATCATTCAACATGCCACATAGGTGTTCAACCTGGGTATTTAAAAAAGCTTCTTCTTCTAAGGATAAAGTGGGTTTGGGAATAGAATATAATTTTTCCCAATCTGGGCGGCCACAAAATAACTCCTTTTCCCACCATGTATCTCCGGCCTCTATTGCTTCACGCTCAGTTGTACTAATAGTCGGCATTTGTTTGCGTAAAGCATTAAGTGCTGGTGCAACAATATAACGCTGGCGTAAAACGGTTAAGTTTGCAAAAAGTGCCGCCACAACAAAAATCACAAAAAATACGGTCATGGCCAGAGGAGCAAGCAAGCCTGCCAAGCTTAGCACTACCAGTCCAACGCCTATCAAAATCGTCCAAACAACTGCCGACAATTGAAAAAATGCGGCAATAAAAACCAACCCAACTGCAATTAAGACGCCTAATACATGAGCCATCAATGTTCCCTTCCTTGAACAATCAGTTATCGGAAAATTATATAGCTTTTCAGAGAGTTAGGGATAGTCTTTTATTTTACAAGGCATAGCCCGCCACTAAATGCGGGCTAGATCTAGGAATTGTTAGCAGCCTGGATGTTGTCCATTAAAATAGTTACCCGGCCGAACCACTCCATCCCCTTGCTCGGGACTAAATAACAAAGGAACGCTACTGTTATAGTAAGCAACAGGGGGCGGCATTTGCTGATTATGCATCATAATACGCCCCTCATAACCCTGCATAACCATAACAGGCACAGCAACCGGCATATAAGTTACCATCGTCATAAATGTTGTTGCAGGTAGTATTGGCAACCACGGATAAGATAAGATTGCCTCATTAAGCGTGACAGGCGCGCTAGATGCAACAGCTGGCAGATTCAACCAATCTTGTAATCCAATCAAATCTGTTGGCACAGACTCACCTAAAAGGCGCGGAATAACCTGATATTCATTTAATAATTGCAAAAATAAATTAGCACCCTCCCCTACGACCAGCCCCCTACAAATGGCATTAATATGCTCACGATGCTGAATAAGTAATTCTGTTTGGGGTTTCCAGTTGAGCAATGCCTGCTTTAAACAAGTATCGGGGGTAAGGCCTTTAGCCATTAATTTTATAGCCCTTAAAACACGCACAGGATCTTCATTAAATCGCTGATCTGGCTGACCTATCATCACCAACCTTGAATGCTTAATATCATCCAGTGCGGCATCTAAATATGGTGTTGGCTGCAATTCAGCTAATCGATTCATATAAAGCATAGAGACCCTAAAATCTCTCTCTTTTTGATCTATCTCTAGCCAATTACTAGCCTTTTTTCTAACCAATAAATCTATTTTAAGACCACTATCTAACTTAGTCTGTAGAAGGCATTTATCAGGGAATGGCCTATAAAAAGCATTTCTATTCCTTGATATTAACTCTTGTATTGCTTCCTCCACATCATCAACAGCACAAACAATATCAAGATCATGCACATTGCTATCAGATTTAGATACTAAATTAAAAACTGCTCCACCAACAAGATAAGCATCTTCATATGGAACTAACAAAAAGGCAGATTGCATATCACTAGTTAATGAAAAACTTGGTCTAGCTGGTTGATTTATCAATGCCGTTGGACGGGAAGGTGAGGCCACCTCTTTCTTTGCTACCTTATTTTTTCCTTTTCTATTTTTACTAGACTTAGACTTTTTCTGTTTAGGTTCATCCATAAAGGAAGAAAAAATACTTTCACGCTTTTCTACATTAGAGATTGCTATCTCTTTAGCTTTATTTAAATCACTAAACAGCTTACTTGCTTCGACCAACCACTCAGCAATAAAGTCTTCCTTCTTGCCATTAATACGATAAAAACTACCTAACTGCTCTATAGCTAACTTCAAATCATTTATGTTACCAATAATAGCTGCAATACTTGAAAAATACTCGCTTGGACTCTGTTTTTCCGCCATTGATTCACTAAAAGATGATATATCTGAAGAAATATACTGACAATAATAACGAAATAAATGGGAACAAAATTCTATAAGATAGCTTTGCTGCGTATACATATTTATATCGAAATGAAGACCCTCTACATATTCAGAACACCCTGATGAAATTGATGATAGTCCTGCAATAATTAATTTACTATCTTTAGACCCCATCATTTGAAATACATTTCTCATATAGATCAAAAATCTCGAGACAGCTGGATGTAAAAAAATATCACTCGAAGGATGCAAGAGTAACTCAATTAAAGAAAGAGCTGATGATGAATACCTTTTTGCTGGTGTTAAGGACTTTAGCTTGGAATTGGCTAACTGACTAATATTAAAATTATTAACCATTTTTGTAGAAACAGATGGCATTACTCTGATATCAACCCCCGCCGCTAACAGCGAGCACACTATTTCAAATTCATTTAAGCTGATAGGATCTTTTTCACATTGCTTAATAATGGAAAATTCAATCAATAGCTCAATTATCAAAGACATCATAACAGATTTATGTATAGCGATTTTTTGAATAACAGAGTGAGATAGTGAATCTTTATCGAACAAACAATTAATATTTTCAGCTGTTATTCTATCAAGCAATGCCATAAATATATCACTTTCAGCTCTTACAGTAGCAGCCAAATGTAACGCATTTTGCATTATATTATCTTTATCAGAAATGCTGACTTTTCTTTCAAGCAAAAACATAATATTTTTTACATTATTATGCTGAATAGCATACATTAAGGGTGTCATGCCCGAGCCACTTCTTTGGTTTATATCTACGCCAGACTTTATCAATTGCGCTAACACATTAGTAGACCCAAACCCTGCTGCAATATGAATAGGCTGAACACAATCATTCATTCCATCTATTTCATCTATATCAAAAGACAGATCAATTACGTGCCCCCTATCAATCAATTTCCTAATTGTGGTGTCATCGCCATAATGTGCTGCCGTATGCAGTAAAGAAGGAAAAGATCTAGACCCTGCTGTTAACTCAGTTACGATACAGTCATCTGGCGCAAAATCGACTATTAAATTCATCACACTAGATGTTAAAGAGGGGTTTTTTCTACTAAGATCTACCATCCCAGCCTGAAATATGCCAGCAAGCAACAAGCTAGAGTAAGCAGCGCTATGATCTTGCAAAAACCTTCCTATTTTGAGTAGGCTACCTTTTTTAGATAGTGTTAGATAAGCTGAGTGAATTACCTGATAGGTGCTTGGCCGGGATGCTGACATATATTATTCCTCGTTTTTATTATTATAAATAAGTCTTTTTTGTATTTTACAGTTTATCACATCATTTTCAACCAGGTGGGCCGGCTTTAGCAGGGAGCGTTACAGTGTGAACCACGCCAATAAATATCGCTATTTTTTCTTCATTCTTTGCAGGCTTTTATGTGACTCTTTCTGCCCAATACTAAACAAAAGCACACCATATTGTTTTTCATAACCTATTGCTTTATGCAAAGTTGCCAAATAACGAATATCGCCCTTGCCTTGAGCGCCTAATAATTTCAACTTCGCATCGTAACCATTCTTTCCTCGCTCTGCTGATGAATACAGAACAACACCTGATTGATGCTTGCTAGCCATTTTTGTTATTTTTTCAGACTCAGCTGCCATGTCAGATGTGTTAGGCCAAAACATTGCAAACAACGTTTTAGGATAACCTTGATAACTGTGATCTCCAGGCAAGTGATGAGACTGCTTTAAATCTGACAGTAAAAAGCTTCTCAATTCATCTTGGATTTTAATTTTTAACGATAATGATGGCACTGGAGAAGTGCTTGCATTTGAAGATCCTGCAATTGGCGCTTTACTAGCTACCCCTTTTTTAGTAGACGAGTACACTGTTACACCAGATTTACCTGTCGTCATTTTATGGCTATGCTTTGTGAAACTAGGTTTCACTTCCTCTTCAATGCTTACATCGTTGGAATCTTCAATAAACTCTGATTCACTAGAGGCGGACATTTTAATGCGTTGAACATTAGATTTGCTGATGTTTGACACTTCAGGCTCTTGCTTTTTAACCTGACGCAATTGGTCAATTAAGTTCTCGCGTGCCCACTTTTTAGATTTTTTTTCAAAGAAACGACATCCAAAAACATAGAGTGCTGCTAATGCAGCCAAAGCAAACGTAATCAAAATAACATATCTAGTACTCGCATCTTGCCTATCCGCTTCTTTTTCAACCTCCGCTACTATCCATCTTATTATTTCATCAGATAGTCGTAAATAAGTCGTATCCAGCTCATCCACCCTCGCCTTGCCGACCGTCGAAAAAAGTACATACCAATCTTTCCTTGGCATATGCTTTACTTTATTAAGCTCATGCACTGGATCAACGGTTATTTCAATGTCACTAAAGGCTTTTCTAACAATAGGCATAAGGCTACATCTTGGTCAAATAAAAAGCGATACTATCACAAAAAGATGTTATTTGTATAATTTTTGGTGCAGAGTAGGCGTTCCATGCCAGCCTAAGACAAGCCTATTAAGGCTACTATCTTAAAAAAGACCAAAACCTATAGAAGGGTAAATATATATCACACCAACCTTTCCCCTTGAAAAACAATCCGTTATGATAGAAAAAAATAATAAGGGGAGTGACTTTATGAAAGTGGATACATTAAAAATATTAAGCCTAAAAAAGACCCATGAATTACTTAATATTGGCAAGGAAAAAATAGATAAAAAAGATTTTTCAAACGCGGTCACTTTTTTTAATCATCTTATTATGATCAAGCCATCCTGTGCTGATGCTTATTATTACTGTGGATATGCTCAATTTAAATTACATAATTACAATCAAGCGCTGGAAAATTTATTGAAAGCAAGTGATTTGGGATTTAAACACTCAAAAATTCATTATAGTAGTGAGGACTTGAATTTCCTTATTAGTGTTGGCAATGAAATGATTATAGAAAATAAGTTTACAGACGCAATTACTTTTTTTGACTGTTTAATCAATCTTGTGCCGGAACTGCCAGAAGCGCACTACTACTGTGGATATGCTTATTTTTGGCTAAATAATGACACTCAAGCCTTGCAAGCTTTTAAAAAAGCAATAGAGCTTGGATTAAAGCAAGTGACCATCAGGCACTACCCTACTTTACAATTTCAGCCAGAAAAACTAGATTACATGCTAACTGAATTAGAAAGCATTATTAAAAGAAGACCTAGACACCCCTACCCTCATTATCTATGTGGCATAATCTACTTATGGAAAAATAACACAGATAAAGCTGCACAGCACTTCCATCAATCACAAGAGCTAGCGCTTCCAAATGAAGAAGACTATATAGATAGAGGAATAACTCGTCTCAGCGCAGATGATTTAATTGGATTCTTAACAATTAATAATAATCAAGAAACGAAGTTAATGTGCGCGGGACGCCTCGCCTTAAATAACGACATATTGGCTGTATCACATATTACATTTGATTGTGTGTTGACACAAAATCCATACCAAGATCAAGCATACTCTTACTTAGCCCTTCTCTCTCTAGCTAGAAAAGAATATGCACTCGCTTTTGAGCAATTTAACAAATCAATTAGTCTTAACCAAAGCGCTGCTAATTATTATCGAAGAGGATATGGCTTTTTGAGTATGGCGAAGGCTGATTATGCCCTAACTGATTTTATTACTGCTTTTTTAAAAGAACCGGATAATGAACAAACTTATCTCAATCTAGTAGGTTTTTTTCTGAATGAAGATCTAAGTACACTGTCAAAAACATTCATCTTTGATCAGCTCAATAGGTTGCCGCTAAATGAAAAAATCTTTTTCTTCAACAGCGCTCTTGATATAGAGACCACTTTGGGGAAACGTTTTTGGATGCAAGAAGGATCTCATCCTTGTCGCCTAGACAGAGGAACGCTAGGTATGATACGCGATTATCTAATAAAGAATGATCCATGTTTTTCTGACCCATTAAGCTCAAGCAACCAGATATCATCACCAATAACCTCTTTGATGCAGTTTTTTCAACCTATAAAAAACTTGATATATACGGAAAAATCTCAAATTCACCCATCGAATAAGTTCACTGAATAATTAATACTTAGAAGGGAATAGCCTGGAGATGCACAAATAGCAAATCCAGGCTTTTTTATAGTTTTTTTTATAGGCAGGCAGGCTTACAAATCCAGTGGTTTGTAATTCAAAACAATCCCATGTAAGTTTAAATCTTTTTCTAATTGAATTGCCATGACACGCGCAGAATTGCGCTTATTTTCAGGACCCACAAATACCCTGGTACTATGACCAGCTGCTGTTGTTAAGTCTTGATGAAACGCCCGATAACCACCAGCTCTTAACTGATTAACCAAACGCAGCGCATTTTCTTTATTTTTAAAACTACCAATCTGCACTACCCAAGTAGATTCTTTTAAATCAATTAAATTAGACGCGTGATATATTGGCTTGGCTGATGTTGCCACCTTGATTGCTTGTGTCTTTATAGCTGGCTTCTCACTCTCTTGCTGTGCTATTTTTTCAATAGTTAAGGCAGGCGCAGCAGGCGCTTCGGTATCATTATCCACATTATTAGGATCAAGTTGTGTTATCTTCTTTTTTTCAGCCGAATCTTCCTCAGACACCGTGCTGGTTTCAGGCATAGCCGGCATCATTTGTGCAGCACTTGCTGGTGGAGTAACTGCTTGAATGGTGTCATCTGGTTGCTGATTCACTGTGTCAGCCGCAGATGGATTTTCGGGCTCCTGCTCTGTTGGTAAAGGGATAGCCATTGTATCACTAGTAACACTAGGCACTGCTTGTTCAGGGAATGGTGGCGCTTTTACCATACTGGTATCTGTACGCAATTCTTTTCTGCTCTGAAAAAGAGGCAACAAGATAATCATTACGCCGATTAAAACCACAATACCTAAAATTCTATGTTTTGTTTGTTTTTCCATAAAATTTACCTAACGGTTGATTTTTGTTTAGTTAATTTTGCTAATAATCTTGCAACCGTATCGCGCATATCATTTCGATGAACGATCATATCAATTGCACCGTGTTCCAATAAAAATTCACTACGCTGAAAACCTTCAGGTAATTTTTCACGTACTGTTTGTTCAATAACGCGTGGACCCGCAAAACCAATTAATGCGTTTGGCTCCGCAATAATCACATCACCCAAAGTGGCTAAACTGGCAGAAACACCGCCCATAGTAGGATCTGTTAATACAGAAATATAAGGAATACCTTGCTCGGCTAGCGTTGCCAAAACGGCACTGACTTTCGCCATCTGCATAAGAGAAACCAACGCTTCTTGCATACGTGCACCACCGCTTGCAGAGAAGCAGATAAAAGGAATGCGTTGATCTAATGCTGTATTAGCGGCACGCACAAAGCGCTCACCAACAGCTGCTCCCATGGAACCACCTATAAACCCATATTCAAATGCCGCAGCAACAACAGGTAATCCGTGTAAATCACCACGCATAGCAACCAATGCTTCTTTTTCGCCCGTTTCCTTTTGAGCAGCGCTTAGACGATCTTTGTACTTCTTTAAGTCTTTGAATTTTAGTTTATCCTCAGGGCCCACCTCTACCCCAATTTCCTCACTCACTTTATTATCCAAGAAATATGCTAGGCGAGTACGAGCGGAGATACGCATATGATGATCACATTTAGGGCAAACATCTAAATTTCTTTCTAATTCAGTGCGATAGAGAACGGAACTACATTGATCGCATTTTGACCAAACGCCTTCTGGCACACCTTTTTTACTGCTAGCGCCTGTTCTAATGCGGGAGGGTAATAATTTTTTAA
>CAYZRM010000009.1:0-15598 GCA_964480845.1 uncultured Coxiellaceae bacterium
GGTGAGTAAGGTAGAGTATTCCTTGATGTCACTACGTTCCATCAAGGCTACACTTGCTAATCACACCAAACACCATATAAGCTGGCTTTCTTATAGCAGCACAATGATCATTATGACATCTTGCCGGTTACTTTAACCTCTTTTATCCTCTTTCCACAAGCGGCCTAAAAATAATATTAAAACGATGCTCGTGATGATCGGCTAGTGGTAATAAGTCCAGCTTACCATCTAATTGGCACTCAAAAAGATTGCTACTAACATTGATCATTTTATCTAAGCGGATATATTGATGAACATTGATACCATTGACTACATGCGTAGTGGTTAGGTTAATAGCATCTAGCTGTATCCATTGGTAGTGTTTGCCAAATAATATACTGATATGGTCTGTTTTATTGAGCGGTGTGGTTAGGTGGTGGTAACCATCGCTGGTTGCTGTGGATTTTATTTTGAAGCTAGATGAGAGACCTAGACGTGTAATGATAATATCTATTTCCTTCGTTCTGAAGTTAGTAGGTTCATTTTTGAAATTTAATTCAAAACCTTTCTTCATAATCCAATCTAAACTAGCAGATAAATGAATGGCTCTAGCTTCATAAGGGTGCAAATTCGGTTGATGTTGATATTTATAAATACTATTGATAGCTGGTAGGTTGAACATGGTTTTTTTGCCATCCATGCCCATGTCTTTGTCATGCTGATAGCTACTGAAATAAGTTGTTTCAGCTTCTGTTGGGAAAAATATTTGTCTTTTAAGTGATGCTCTAGCGTGTTCTTGCAAGATGGTAAAGTCTGGTTCTTTAGTTGTTTCAAAGAATGCTTTAGCATCTTTAATAAAACGAATAGCTTCATCTTGTAACTGGGCTACTTTCTGATACTGCAAATCTGATAATTTGATTTGATCAAAAATAGGATCGCCTTCTTCACTGTAGTCTAATACTGCACCTTCTTTGTAGGTGCAGCTTTGTTCAAATAGCCCATGTTCGCACCAATCAGAATCTAGAAGTGCTTTGCAATTTGGCCTATCTGGTTCATGCGATCCCATGAAATATAAACCCAGAACATCGATATCTAATGTTTCTTTAAATGTACGAGAGAAAAATTCTTGAGTAACACCTATATAGCCTGTATCAACAAGAACAACGGTATCGCCAGGTTGAATATTCATTTCTTTATCTATGTACCGTTTCAATCGTCTACGATAATCACTTGATTTTTCAAAAATGAATTTAGTGATTTCTGGCTGTCTGATTAGTTCATAGAATCGACGATCGGGTTGTTTGTCTTGTTGAGCTAGTTGAATTAACTGCTGGGTAATATTCCAGGGTAGCAGCAGCTGCTCACCAATCACAGCCATATTAAAATGCTGTGGTTTAATGCTGCTAAGATAATGGTCTATATCTGCTAGCTTTTTGAATGAAGCAGCAACACTGACAAACTTACGTAGCCTAACCAATTTACCCACTGGTTGCCCGCAGTATGCTTCTGTGGCTTTTGATAATAAAAAGGCATCTCTTAATAGGAAAAATACCTTAGGATGTTTGCCTGAAGCTTTTAATTGTGCAATTTCATCAGATACAAATTTAGCAAAGGCATATAGAATCGGTCCAAAAGTCATATAGCCTATGGAGGTTTCTACCTGCAAAGGACTGGGTTGAGTGATAGAAAAGACAGGTCTAAAGGGGCTAAAACGAATGGCACGTTGTTTCCCTGCATAAGGATTAGATAAGGCTGTTAATGGAGAAATGGTATGTAGCGTATGCAGATAATTTGTTATTTGTGGGGGGTACTGTATAAAATGTGCCGAATTTAAGCCGCTTAGTTGAGGGGCTTTTACATCCGCTATTTCATGGTCACCTAGGTGGAGAATGGAGGCGCCTGGCATATCCAATTCTTTTTTGATGGTTTCAAATAAGCCGTCACTTTTTGATATTTTATACGTGGATGAGCAATAGATTTCGCTGATAGCAGACATGATGTCATCAGTTAACGAACTTTTTAGTAATGTTGCCAATTCCGCAGGGTTTAAATAGGTGTCGCTGACGATAATAATTTTTAAGCCTAATGCATGAGCTTGCTTAATCAGTTCAACCATCGGCGGGAAAGCAAAAGAAAGAGAGCATTCTGTTTTAATCTCTTCCTGGATTAATAGTTCCTGTTCTCGTTCTGAAAGTGACGTAAATCGAGCATATATTTTTTTTAAGGAAATTTGATGGTGACCTTCCTGAATAAAGGCTTCTCGATAAGCCCTTTGAGCAGCTTGTATGCGCTGATAGGCCGTAAATTTTAATTGTTGGCAGATAGGGCTTTGTTCCATTGCCTGAAAGATATCTTTTGGCTCTGCTGTTTGGCGCCAGATAAGCGTATCAAAACAGTCTAATGACAATACTTTAATGTTGGGATACTGGCTTAAGACAAAAGGTAAATCATGAGCGGTAATGGCTGATGTGATATCACGTCGTTGCTGTTGGCTATCTTGCGTCGTTGTCATCAATTTCTTGGATCTCCGTATCTTTTTTTTCCTTAAAATATTATATTAATTTATCTTATATGGATGGAGGATGAAATAGTGCAAGTATCATGGATTACCTCAATGGCTGAGTTTTCTTGTATCATTAAGCCAATATTGGAATTAATTAATGCAAAACGTATTTGTGAGGTGGGTGCTAGTGCAGGCGCTAATTCAAAAGTACTAGGCCAAATAATGCGAGAGCAGCAAGGAAAGTTAATCTCTATTGATCCAAAGCCACAGCAGGTTTATTTGAATTGGTTGGCTCAATTCAGTGATGTTGCTTCTCATGTGCACGACTATAGCTTATCTGCTATTCCTAGTATTGGTAAGGTAGATGCTTGGTTTTTAGATGGTGATCATAATTGGTATACCGTATATCATGAATTAGTAGCTATTGAACAAGAATGTCAGAAACACGATTATCTGCCAGTTATTTTCTTGCATGATATGAATTGGCCTTGTGCACGTCGCGATATGTATTATGATCCTAGCCAAATTCCAGCCCAATATTTGCATGCACATGCTGAAAATATTGGTATTAGTATGGAGAGTTCCGGTATTACCGAAAATGGTTTTAAGGGTGGTATATGGGCTTTAAAAGAGGGCGGTCCACGTAACGGTATTTTGACAGCAGCAGAAGATTTTCTAGCTCAATCAAAATTGGAATATCATTGGGTGCATATACCAGCCGTACTCGGTATGGCAGTGATTGTTGATAAGCGCCATCCGTATGCACAAGAAATTGTAGATTTCTGTGCTCCCTATCATAACAATCCTTTAATTGCTACCTTAGAAAATGACAGGGTAGAGAAATACGTTACTATCTGTAAGTTGCAAGACAAGATAAAGAAAATGTCTGCACTACTTAATAAAGTGCGTGAATATGGGGATGCTGAGGTTGTTTAATAAATAGTGTAAATTAATAGGTATTACCTACACTGAGATTATTCTTAGTGTAGGTAACGATCGCTAGCTTATATTTAACTCATTTTTTCTAGTTGTTCTTCACCTAGCTGCATTAAATTAATTTGATCCCATACAAAACCAGACATAGGAGAGGCTTTGTTAATTGATTTAATGGCTTGTGTGCATTGGTTAGCAATGGTCATGACTTCTATTGCATGATCATAAAGCGATGATGATGTATCAAGCGTGTTCAGCATAGGAGACCAGGCACCTTGCAATACCTGATTTGCTTCATTAATAGCATGTTCAAAGTGCATTTTTGCTTCTTGCGCTTGGTTATTGTTTAAATAGAGTAAGCCGATTTGCTTATGTGCATTCATGCGGTTAATCATTATTGCTGATGTTTGATCAGTCGCTTCGTCTGCTAAGCAAGCTAGGAATGCCTGCAATGCTTCCTCACGTTTTCCAGCAGCTAATAATAAGCGTCCTGCCATTAAGTGTAATGTTTGGCTCCAATAATGCTCGTAAGGCTTAGCTGCTTGGAACTTGTTAATGCTGCTAATCATTTTGGTGGTTAGCTCTTCTGTTAATTGATTCGCTAACAATAATTGTTCGCACAAAACATGTAGGGCAGCTGCTTGGTCAGTTGATCCTACTCGCGCTGCATTAGCAGCTTGAATAGAGAAGCTAGTTAGCGCTGATTGATCAATTAACTGCTCTGCTTCTGATGCCATCATGCGTTGTAACCACGGATTATCAAAAGCTTCTGTTTCATTAGCTTCTGGTTGGTTAAGATGCAATGGATTAGCATTTGCTGAAAATACCCACCACTCGGTTTCCACTTCTCGATTATCACTTAATGGGACATTCCACATTTTTCGTTGTTTATCCCATAGCTTGAAGCCACCGCCGGCATTTTGTGCCCATCTTGCATCAATAATAAAGTGTTCTGAAATAGCTTGTTGTAATTTGCTCCAATCAAAAACATGGAAGTGGTGAGGGTTAGGGTCATTACCGGTTTCATCACACCATAAATTTGGTACGCTACCAATAAATCTGCCATCGGGTTTTAAAACACGTTTGACTTCTAATAGAAAATCTTGGTAGTTGGGTAGATGTTCTATCGTCTCAAATGAAACAAACGTATCAACGGATTGATCAGCAAGGAAACTCAACTTGGTGACATCGCATGGTTGATAAGAGAGATTGGGGTAGCAGCTTGCATAGTTTGCGTTAGCATACTCAGTGGAACCTGCATCTAAGTCAACACCAATAAATTTTGCACCCTGACTGCAAGCAGCCAGTACAGCAGTACCATATCCGAGTCCGCAAGCACCATCAACGACAACGTCATTTGGTCTAATATATGAAGCAGCTAAAACGTAACGAGAGACATGTCCATCTGAGCGGCGTCCTGCTTCTCTTAGCATGTCCATATGATGGTCACGATCAGCTAATAATTTGTCCATTGTAAAGGTTTCTAGTGCAGCAGCTGGTATGCGTTCAAAGAAAATAAAGCCGCCAATATGCTCATTTTCTAATTTGCTATATGTTTCTACTAGCATGCCGCGAGGATGACGGCGAAAGCCAGCATGAATGGCTACTTTTTCCCAGAACAATCGATTATTTTCAGGGTGGCTAGCATGTTTTGCCACTTGGTTTGAGAAATAAATGACTAAATTGCGTTTTGTTTGTTGCATTAAAAACTGGAAAACCTCTATCATGGCTTCCGTTTGAAAAGTAAATAATTCTTCACCAACAATAATCGTATCAGCAAATTCCACGGGATAGGGATAATTGACTAAGTTGCCTTGTTGGAAGCGTCCAGGTGCTCGCATAAGCGCTTGCTCGATAACTTGTGGATTGGGGTCGAGTCCATAAGCATCAATTGAGCGATTTAACAAGTCAAACACCATGTTGTTCATGTTGCAGCCAATTTGCAGGTAAGTGCCCAAACCGCAAACTCTTAATATTGATTCTACTTGTGTCATCATTATTCAAACTCCATTTTGAATTTAGTCTTGTCACCAAGATAGCATAGCTTTGAAAAATAGGGCATATTTTTTAGAAAAGCAATTTAACTTATACTGTAAATACTAGGTGATTGAGGATGGGTGAATGCAAACGTTTCCTTTTGCTAAAACAAGTCAGGGTGACATCATTTCCTTTCAGTTAGGAATGGCAAATCGGCATGGTTTAATAGCGGGTGCGACTGGCACTGGTAAGACAGTTACCTTACAAACATTAGCAGAGCAATTTTCAGTTGCTGGTGTTTCTGTTTTTACAGCAGATATAAAAGGTGATCTCTCAGGGATAGCCGTTGCAGCTGAAGAAAATCCTAAGCTAAACAAGCGCCTAGATACACTAAAATTAACTGATTATACCCCTCATGGTAATCCTGTTGTTTTCTGGGATATCTATTGTAAAACGGGCCATCCATTAAGGACGACGATTGCTGCCATGGGTTCGCTACTCATGGGGCGTTTGTTAAATCTAAATGATACTCAGCAAGGATTGTTAAATGCTGCTTTTAGCTTAGCAAAAGATGAGAACATGCCCTTAATCGATCTAAAAGATTTGAAAACAACGATCGAGTGGATGGGCGAAAATGCCGGTACATTAAAGAGTAAATACGGTAATATCACTGCTCCTTCAATAGGTGCTATTCAGCGTGCTTTGTTAACGCTGAAGGAGGCTGGTGGAGATCGCTTTTTTGGCGAGCCCAATATGAATGTGAATCATCTATTTCAAAAAGATCCATCAGGCAAAGGCCTGATTCATATTTTAGATGCCACCACATTGATATCTGATCCCAGGCTATATACTACTTTTTTAATGTGGTTATTAACGGCACTATTTGAAGTGATGCCTGAGGTGGGGGATTTAGATAAACCTAAGCTGGTTTTCTTCTTTGATGAAGCGCATTTAATGTTTAATTCTGCACCTAAACCATTATTAGAAAAGGTAGAGCAATTAGTAAGATTAATTCGCTCCAAAGGCGTGGGTGTTTATTTTGTTACTCAAAGTCCATTGGATGTGCCTGAGACTGTGTTAGGTCAGTTAGGCAATCGTATTCAGCATGCTTTACGTGCTTTTACACCCAAAGACCAAAAAGCAGTAAAAGTAGCTGCTGACACCTTTAGACCTAACCCTGAGTTGGATACGGCAACCGCTATTTTAGAGTTAGAGGTCGGGCAAGCCCTTATTTCTTTATTAGACGATACTGGTAAGCCTGGCATGGTGCAGTGTGCTGCCATTTATCCACCTGCTTCACGTATAGGCCCGCTTACACCGGCAGAGAAAACAAGTATGATAAATGCATCACCGTTTTTTGGACAATACGAACAAGCCATTGATAGGCCATCTGCGGCCGAATTAATTGCGCAAAAAATGGCAGATCAGTCAGTGGATATTGAGAAAGAAGAGCCAAAAGAAAGAGGGCGTCCTCGCCAATCGGCTACTGAAGCGTTGATTACTTCAACGGCAAGAAGTGTAGGAACGCAGCTCGGAAGACAACTTATTAAAAGTATTTTAAATGCCATTTTAGGTAGTGGTAAGAAGTAGGATAATTTATGTTAAATGTTGTGTTGCTAATATTGGCATTAGCGTTAGTGTTGTTGAATGCATTTTTTGTAGCTGCTGAATTTGGTATGGTCAAATTGCGTGAAACACGTGTTTCTGAGATTAAAGATGATTATGGTCTACGGGGCGCTATCTTAGAGCAAGTTCACAAACACCTTGATGCCTATCTTTCTGCCTGCCAATTAGGTATTACACTAGCCTCTTTAGGTTTAGGCTGGATAGGTGAGCCTGCTGTTTCAGATTTATTACATCCTTTATTCCTGTTTTTAGGAATAAGTTCGCCTGAACTAGCGAAGTTTATTTCGTTTTTAACAGCATTTTCTATTCTGTCTTTCTTGCATATTGTTGTTGGTGAATTAATGCCTAAGTCATTGGCAATTCGTCAATCAGAGACAGTATCAATTTGGACGGCGATCCCTCTGTATGTTTTCTATTGGATAATGTTTCCTGCCATTTGGCTACTAAATACATGTTCAAATTTCTTATTAAATTTACTTGGGTTAAATATTAGTAAGAATGGTGATAACTTTTATTCAACAGAAGAAATAAAGTTAATTTTAGGAGCCAGTCATTCGCATGGTGAACTGACTAAAGCAGAAGCTGACATTATTGAGCATACGCTAGAGTTTGCAGATTTAAAAGTAACAGAAGTCATGCGACCACCCGAAGATATGGTGGTCTTAGATATACAAAGACCCATTAAGGATTTAATGAAAACAGCAATGGATCATCGCTATAGTCGCTATCCTGTTTATGATAGTAAGAAAAATGAAATTTTAGGTGTTATTCACGTGAAGGACTTATTTTTAGCTCAATTAGCAGAGAAAAAAATTGAGAGTCTAATACCCTATATTCGCCCTATTTTGAAAGTAAAGCACCGTATGTATGCGCTAGATCTTTTGCATAAATTCCGTGAAGGGATGCCGCATTTTGCACTGATTTACATGGGGAAGGATAATTTATTGGGGTTTGTTACATTTGATAATTTATTACATATATTGCTAGGCCGTATGACAGATGAATTTCATCGGACGCGTGATGATTGGGTAAAGAATGCTGATGGTAGTTTGATTGTTAGAGGTGAGTGTTCTATTTATTCTTTAGAGAAGGCGCTTGATCAAGATATTAGTCTTAATGAAGAGGAAGAAGAGCTAGATACAATTGCTGGCTTAATTTTGACACGTTTTGGCGGCTTGCCTAAAGTTGGCGATAAAATGAGTTTTGAAGAATTTGATTTGCTTATTAAAGAAACCAGTGGTACTCGTATACAGAAAATTATTATTTATCCTAAGAAGAATATATTAAATGACAGCTAGTTTTTATCGTTCAAGCATGTTGCCTTTACTGCTCTTAGCATTGCCATTGATGGTGACAGGTGTTGTAGAGTCTTCTATTAGTTTCTTTTCAACCTTTTTTTTAGCAAAGCTAGGGCCAGAAGCATTAGCAGCTGGTGCACTAGTTGGCTGGGTATTTGCTACATTAATGGTGATTATGTGGGGTTCATTAACCGCAGTGAGTGTTGTTGTTGCGCAGAAATATGGTGAGAAAGATGAGTTAGGAATAGCCAAAGTATTAAAAGACAGCTTATTACTTGCCGTATTATTAGTTATTCCATCATCACTTATTATTTGGAATATGGCACCTATTTTAATTTTATTTGGGCAGAGTCCTGCATTAGCTGAGTTAGGTAAGTCTTATTTTCATGCACTGACGTGGGGCATATTGCCTGATTTTGTGATGCTGGTGTTGCTGCAGTTTTTAATTGGTCTGGGTCATACCCGTACTAGCATGGTTTTTATTATGTTTTGGGTGCCAATTGCGATTCTAGCTAACTACCTCCTTATTTTTGGTTTATTTGGATTTCCTAAATTAGGTATAGCAGGGATAGGCTGGGGTATGTCAGCTAGCTATTGGCTGACATCAGGATTTTTAATAGGGTTTTTATTTTTAAAACCATACTATCGAAAATATTTGAAAATGGCATGGTCAGCACCATTCTTTTGTTATGTAAAAGATTTGTTGCAAATTGGGTTTCCTATGGGATGTATGTATTGTGTTGAGGTAGGATTTTTCTTAGCACTTAGCTTATTAATGGGTATACAAAGTGATATGCAGCTGGCTGGTAATCAAATTACCCTGCAATATTTAGGTATAGTGATTGCCATTGTTTTTTCAACTGCTCAGGCAGTAACAGTAAGAATGGGGCATTTATTAGGAGCCAAAGAATTTGTTGAGGCAGATAGTGCAAGCTCAGCAGGTATATTGATTGCGTTTTTATTTATGCTGTTAGTGGCAATGTGCTATTGGTTTTTACCAAACATGATTATTGGGTTCGATTTAGATTTAACAGATCCTAATAATGCTGAAGTGATTCATTATGCTAAGCAGTTTTTAGCATTGTGTGCTGTTTTTCAATTGCTAGAGGCAATACGTATTTCTTTATTTGGTTCTTTAAGAGCGCTCAAAGAAACACATTTTACATTAATGACTTCCATTGTTAGTTTGTGGATGATTGCCCTGCCATTAGGATTTTTTTTAGCAAGGATGGGGCTGGGTGGAGTGGGTCTTTGGTGTGGGTTGATTGTGGGCGCTGGCTGTAGTGCACTACTGTTGAGATGGCGTTATAAGATCAAAATAAAAAGGTTGATGGTGCATCAATAGTCAGCCAACTTATTGTAAATTATGAAAAATAACGATGATCAGATTAGGCTGCTACAATAGTATAAAATGGAAGGAGAATTTACATGAAGAATATTAAATCACTACCCACCTCGCCAAAAATGAGCACGCCTAGCGACTTAACTGATTCTGCTCGAGTGGCTATTGCTGCGGTTATTAATCCGTTGGTAGCTGATATATTTGCTTTATATGTCAAAACTAAAAACTTTCACTGGCATATGTCAGGAAAGCATTATCGTGATTATCATCTTTTATTGGATGAGCAAGCAGATCAACTATTTGCAATGATAGATGTATTAGCTGAGCGCGTACGTAAGCTAGGCAAACTAACTATTCATTCTGTTGATCAAATTGTAAAGATTAAACGTATTAAAGATGATAGTGATGAGTTTGTTGAGCCTAAAGAGATGCTACGTCGTTTACTAGAAGATAATAAAATGCTTGTTTCTCTAATGCGTGAAGCTCATGAGGTGTGTGATAAGGGTGAGGATATTGCGACTGCTAGTCTATTAGAAAATTACGTTGATGAAACCGAGAGGCGTATTTGGTTTCTGTTTGAAACCTGTTCAGGCTAGTGATAAGGCAGTTGCCTGGGGAGAGGTTTCCCCAGGCATTTCCTTATTTATTTTTTGCTTCTAATCCTTCAGCTGCTTCCTTCCATCCTTGATTTTCAAAAATCCAGTAGCTGCCGTCAGCTTTAATTCTGGTCTTTTTGGTTTGGCAAATTTGGAGTGCTTTTTTGCAACTGATAGCTTTGCCTTTTGTAGCACAAGTTAAATTGAAATTCTTTTCTGTTACCATCAATGCTGACCAATTGCCAGAGGCTAATGAAGACGCCCATCCTGCACCCATACCGCCTTTCTTTATATGGTTTAATTCTAATTCATTTTGGGTTTTGTTTTTGAAAACATAAATCTGTGTAGCAGCTGTTTTAGTGTTTAGTAGTAAGCGTAGGCCTTCAGCTTTTATTTCTTTAGAGGCACAATTTAAATCAGCCATTTCAGAAGAAAATGCATTAACAGATAGCATACTTAAAATAAGGAAAAGTACTTTTTTCATGTGAACTCCTATGCCTGTTTATAAAGTTGTTTGCTTTGTTGACTTTGGATAGCGTGATCTACAATAGGGCGTACATATTTTGGTATAAAAGTGTCATTCATATAAAGCAAATGAATTTTTTTATTATCAACAGTCGCTAGCTCCGGCACCCAGCGTTTGATATAAACGCAGTCTTCATCGAATTTTTTCTGTTGTAGCCACGGATTAAAGATACGGAAATAGGGTTGTGCGTCACAACCAGTGGAGGCAGCCCATTGCCAATTACCATTATTTACTGCAGGATCATAGTCTATTAGTTTTTGTGCGAAGTACCGCTCACCCCAACGCCAATCAATGTGCAAATCTTTTGTCAGAAAAGAAGCAACGATCATGCGAACGCGATTATGCATGTAACCAGTTGCATTTAATTCCCGCATGCCGGCATCTACGATTGGAAATCCAGTTAAGCCATCACACCATGCCTGAAAGTATTGCTTATTATTCTCCCAGGGAATGCGATCAAATTTAGCTTGAAAGGCATGGCCAAATACTCGAGGATGATGAAAAAGAATATGCGTAAAAAAATCGCGCCAATAAATTTCATTAATTAAGGTGTGTGATGATCCTAAGCGATTGGTGATGAAATGATAAAATTCTCTGATTGATAATGTGCCAAATTTATTATGTGCTGATAGCTTAGTTGTGCTATCTAGTGCAGGAAAGTCTCTTTCTAACTTATAGTTGTTAAAGTCAGCTGTTTTTTTTAATAGCGCTAGCGCTTCCTTCCGGCCACCTAGAACAGCCATCTGCCCAGTTTCTACTTTTAAACTAGCTAGTAAATTGGTATTAGCAGAGGTAATTTTACCTCGATAGTAATTGCTATAAGTATTTTTTCGTGGAGGGGCAACAGCTAGCTGAGAGGCTCTTTTAAAAAAGGGGGTAAAAACCGTGTAAGGCTCGCCATTGGGTTTGTGTACTTCTTCTGGCTCATGAAGCAAGGCATCTGCATAGCAGTGAAAAGCCACCTTTTCTTTTTGGCATAATGTTCTTATTTTTTGATCACGCGCTAGGCTAAATGGAGTGTAGTCACGATTGATAAAGACGGCGTCAATACGATCATCTTGTAGTAATCGTTCAATCACCTCTTCTGCAATACCCTTAAATAGATATAACTGACTCTCTTTTTGTTTTAATGCGGCATCTAGTTCAGCTAAGGAATTTTGCATGAATTGCACGCAATATTCCCCATAGTAGCGGTTATTATTAATTTGCCTATCGTCCAAAATAAAGCAAGGAATGACTTTTTCAGAGGAGCTTAAGGCTTCAATTAAGGCTGTATTATCTTCTAGCCTTAAGTCCCTTCTAAAAATATGCAGCGCTAGGCGGTAAGTAGGTTTCATACTTTCGCTGTAGGCCAGACAAATGGTTCCCAGCCAGGTTCTGTTTGTTTAGATGGTTCAGGTTGGCTAGCTGGCTTTGGAGTTGGTTTATTTTCCACGGCCGGTCGTGGTTCGGGTGTTGCTGCTGGTGCGACCGGTTTTTCAGTTGGAGTAGTTGCAGGTTGCTCATTTTCAGCAAGCCAAGATCTACGCTTTTGCCCAAGGTTTTTTTTTAGGAGCTGTAGGCTGTCTACGTTCAGGTATGTCAATATTTAAAGACCCAGCAATTTCTTGAAGGCTAGCCATTTAATGCATCCTTAGGTTGTCCAAAACTAAACACATACTGTAACAAGTCTAAATAGTCCTGGGCTGCATTATTACTTTTGCCCGTCGAATACACATTGGCAGAAGACATAATGCCTTTTGTCACAGCGGAGCAATAACGCACAACGACAGATGAAAGATGTTTTAAGATATTTTCTTGTGAATTTGCAACCCTTAATGCATCTGCAGTCGTGGATATGCGTTTATCAATGCTGGAGAAAAAGCAGTGCACATCCATGGTATTTTGCAGGGAGAATGTGTCAGTGATTTCCTCGATTTCTTTTAGGATATAGCTAGCACCTTGAATGGCAAACTTATCACTTCTAATAGGTACTAAGGTTGCTTTTAAGACAGAATCATCTAATTGGTTTAAAGCGCAAACACTGGATGCAAACAAATTTGAGAGCTGTGGCGTATGATCTTGAAAGATTTTGGTGTCGCGGCCAAATTTTTCAAAGATAGCTTCATAAAAGCGTAGCATGCCTTTCTTAATGTCTTGAGGCTTAGTTAATACTTTATCTATCCACGCCTGATTAAGATTAGATTTTACAAACCAGATGTTATCTTTAATTTCAGTCAAGATATCGTCAATAGAGGCTTTACCTTCCAAAAAATCAACTAAAATAGGTTCGTTATCATCAGCAGGGCGACCAAAAACAACCGAAGTGAAACTACCTTGAGAATCGCCATCAACGTAAACAATCGGTGTATTACGTCCAGTAATGCGTCTTAATGCAGCACCTAAATTGTAAATAGTAGATGTCTTGCCGACACCACCACATAAGTTTGCAGATAATAAAACAGCAGGTCGATAGAAATAATCTAGGCCGATATTTTTAATATAGCCTTCAACAGCCTCAGGGCTTAAGCCAATAATACGATTATTAAGGCGTCTAACTTGATTAGGATCGTGTCCTTCGAAATAAGTTTTTAATGAATTTGTATTCGAGCCAGTGATCTTTGCCAGTTCACTTAATTTTATTTCGCTGATATCCATTGCTGCTTCCTATCCTAATAACAACTATCAAAAAATCTAAACCGTACAACTCTATATAGATGTGCTGAGTTTTGTCAATTATTTCACGATATGAAATGTGAACTAATTGACAACCCACCTTTGGTCAATATAATCAAAAGCAATTAAAGAGGATTTAAGATGACAAACTATTGGATTTTGATTGATAACAAGCAGCGTGCAAAAAGAAGTATTATTGAAAACGTTGCGCAAACTTCGCATGGAAAGGCGCACCCTTTAAGAAGAATGAAGGCAGGGGATGGTGTTTTGTATTATTCTCCTAAGTTTGAACCTGGTAATACAACGCCTTGTCAAAGCTTTACGGCAATCGGTTGTGTCACAGGTGAAGATGTCTACAAGGTTGAGATGCGTGATATGCAAAGCATGCATAGACGTGCTGCAAAATACCTGCAAGCAAAAGATGCACCAATAGCACCCCTCATTAGTCGCTTAAATTTCATTAAAGACAAGGAGCGTTGGGGTAATATTTTTAAATTTGGTATCCTGCGTATTCCTGCAGAAGACTTTCGTATGATTGCAGCAGCTATGAATGTTAGGGTTAATGTGTTGTAAAATATATAAAAATAGCCTGTTTCTGGGGCTATCTGCTGGTATTTCTCCCCTGTTTTTTGTAAAATATAAGTAAATATAAATGACAGGGGTAGGGCATGGAGCTCACAGCGTTATTAGAAGTCAGTGTGGCGCACCACGCATCTGATTTGCACCTCCTGCCGGGTTTGCCTCCTATGATACGCGTCAATGGTGATTTGCACCCACTTAAAGATTTTCCAGTCCTTTCAGGAGAGGTGACTAAAGACCTCATATACAGCATTTTAAATGACCTACAAAAACAAGAGTTAGAAATCAAGCTGGAATTTGATACAGCCATATCTATCCCTAGTGTGGGTAATTTTCGTGCCAGTATTTTGCATCAATTGCGTGGGGTGGCAGCGGTATTTCGCGTTATTCCAGAAAAAGTACCTAATTTTGAAGAGCTTGGTATTCCTTCGGTATTGAAGTCCTTGTTATTGCTTCCTCATGGTCTGGTTTTAGTGACAGGACCAACTGGTTCAGGTAAAAGTACTACTTTGGCAGCTATGGTTGATTATATTAATGCCATTCGTGCCTGCCATATTATTACTATTGAAGATCCCATAGAGTATATTTATCAGAACAAAAAAAGTCTTATTAATCAAAGGCAAGTGCGTAGAGATACCCTGGATGTTGCAACGGCCTTACGCTCAGCTCTAAGGCAGGATCCAGATGTTATTTTGTTAGGCGAAATCCGTGATTTAGAGACAATTAGGCTGGCATTAACAGCGGCTGAGACGGGGCATTTGATTATGGCTACGTTGCATGCAAGCTCTGCTCCTTTGGCTGTGAGCCGTATGATAGATGTTTTCCCTAATGCCGAAAAAAACCGTGTGAGGAATCTGTTGTCAGAATCTTTAAAAGCGGTGGTATGTCAAAATTTAGTGAAAAAAATCAATGGTGGTCGAGTAGCAGCCTTTGAAATTATGCTGGTAAATGCGGCGGTTAGGCACCAAATTAGACAAGATAAAATTGCACATATGATATCCACTATCCAAACTAGTGGTGATTTGGGCATGTGCACGATGGATCAATACCTGCAGGAATTGGTCACTAAGCAGCTAATTACGTCGGCTGTGGCCAGAAGTGCGTCTTTAAATGGCGAATGGTTCTAAAATCATTAAAAATTCTTTATAAAAAAACAGACTTCAGGAGAAATACCTGCTACAGTTAGCAGGTTCATTTTATTTTATAAAGGTTATATAGTTATGTCACGTCAAGTAGGAACCGTTAAGTGGTTCAACAATGATAAAGGTTTTGGTTTTATTACCTGTGAAGATGGTCCAGATGTATTCGTACATTTCCGTGCTATCAAAGGTGATGGTTACCGTACCCTTCAAGAAGGTCAACGCGTTGAATTCAACATCGCGCAAGGACAGAAAGGCCCACAAGCTGAAGACGTTTCTGTTATTGACTAAGGTCAATTTCTTGAAGATAACCCGCCATCTTGGCGGGTTATTTTTTTTAAGTGAAAAGCATTTTGAATACAAATACTCCCTACTCATCCCTACATCCTGACCTCATATTGAACGCCATAGAGACGCTAGATTTGCGTTGTAGTGGTAGCTTATT
>CAYZRM010000009.1:15698-39714 GCA_964480845.1 uncultured Coxiellaceae bacterium
GAATTACAAGCATCTTATTGTGCTGTAGTTGATTCTCTATTAGTTATCATTAAGCAATATATTGATGCAGCGGGTATGTGTGCTTCTATTCGTCTGCACGGTGATTGTCATATAGGTAATATTTTATGGAATGATCAAGGGCCGCGTATTGTGGATTTAGATGATTGCCTCATGGGCCCTGCCATACAAGATTTATGGATGCTAACATCCGGTAATACAAAAGAAGAACGCTATACGCAGTTAAATAATATGTTATTTGGCTATGAAGAATTCTATGAATTTAACTATCGTGAAGTTCATTTAATTGAAGCATTGCGTGCATTAAGAATGCTGCATTACTCAGCATGGCTTGCTAAAAGATGGGAAGACCCTGCGTTTCCTTTACATTTTCCTTGGTTTAATACATCTCAATATTGGCAAGAGCAAGTGCAGTACTTGCATGATCAATATGACTTGATGTGTATGCAGTCACTATAAAAATTGCATTAATAAATTTAGAAAAAATAATAAGTTACCATCTTTTCCCCTCAAAAATGGACAAATGCATTATTTTCGTGTATGATGCCCCACATGCAAATAATAACTAAAACATCAAAATTACTAATCTTAGTGTTACTTACTTGTACTACGTTAATAATTTGGGATGATAGCAGTAGAAATATTGCTATGTTTAGTCCTGCATTAACTATTCAACGTGTAACAAGTCAAGAAACGCCGCCAGCAGCGATTTCAATTTGGAGTAGCTTGCGTAATGAGTTTAAGATTGATCATAAAACTCAGTCAGCGCAAGTGCAGGCCGAGATCCGTAAATTACTAGCGGATGAAGGCAGGCTCTATGACATTTTGAAAGCAGCGGGTCCGTATATTTATTTTATTCACAAGCAAACACAAGCGCGTGGTTTGCCAGCGGAGATTGCATTAATCCCCGTTATTGAAAGTGAATTTAATCCTAATGACCGTTCTAGCAAAGGCGCAACTGGTTTGTGGCAGTTAATGTCTGCAACAGCGCATGAGTTAGGTGTAAAAATAAAACCAGATTACGATGGTAGGCGTAATGTCATTGCCTCCACTAAAGCAGCGTTAGCTTACTTTAATGATTTGGGTAATAGCTTTAAAGGTAATTGGTACTTAGCCATTGCTGCTTATAATTGTGGTCAAGGCTGCGTATCCTCTGCAGCGCGCCGTGCAGGTAGTCAAGATTTTTGGGATTTGCACGTGCCCCAAGAGACAAAGTACTACGTGCCAAAATTATTAGCGGTTGCTGCTATTGTAAATCATCCAGAGAAATACGGTATACAGTTGCCGCCAATTGTTGATAAGCCTTATTTTACAGAAGTAAAAGTAACGACACCTGTGAACTTAGAGAGGGTTGCAGAAAAATCTGGTGTGAATATTAAAACGTTAAAGAAACTAAACCCAGATATTAAGCAGCAATTGGTTCCTAAAAAAGGAGTTGATACTTTGTTGGTTCCCATTGACAAAGCGCCTTTAGTGCAAGCACAGTTGAGTGTGAAAAATCCTGTGCATGCATAATATTTAATGTGTTGACGTGACACATAACCCGCATTTATGCGGGTTTTTTTTATTTAAATGAGATCAGCAACGGATTCTAAGGGCTGGTATTCCCCGGCTTCTTTTGCATAATTAAATACTTGTCCTTTTTGCACATCAAAAAACCATAGATGGATATTCAATTCATTTTTTTCTAATGCGGCTTTTAGCCAGGGAAAGGTTAAACAATTTGCTAGGGAATCGTGTAATGCTAATTTTGCATATTCGTTGGCGTCATGTCCGTCATCTGATGGTGTTTTAACAATAGATACCCAGTTAGAAATAAAATCATTAGGTGCTGCTTGTTGCTTGCTTAATAGCATTTGGATGCCGCCGCATTGACTATGTCCCAATAAAATTAAGTGCTTCACTTTCAAAAAACAAATTCCATATTCGAGTGCGGCACTGGTGCCATGATGTGCCTCATCTTTTTCATAGGGAGGAACAATATTAGCGATATTACGCACAACAAATAAATCACCGGGATCGCACTGTAGAATAAGTGCGGGGTCAACACGGGAGTCACAGCATGAGATAACCATGATTTCTGGTTGTTGACCGTGATCAGATAATTGTTGCATAACAGTATTGTCACCAGAAGCATATTTTTTTCTAAATGAACGATAGCCGTGTAACATTTTATTTAATGTTTTTTTCATGTATTTTCCTTATAGACATGTTTTGCAAATACCCATGATCTCGATGAGATTTTGTGATAATTGAAAATGGTTGGTTTTGGCATATTCTTCTAATGCATGAATGACCTTGTCGTCATATGTTTCATACGAATTACCACACGTTTGGCAAAGAAAGATCTGGCCACGGTGTGGTTTGTGTGGTTTATCACAAGCAATATAAGTGTTATTGCTGTTGATTTTATGAATAAGGCGATTGTGTTGTAAATAATCCAGCACACGATAAACCGTAGGCGGTTCAGAATTAGCCTTGGATGTACGCAATTGGCGTAGTAGCTCATAGGCTGTGATGGGGTGTTTTGCCTCAGCAATTAATTTCAGGATTTCCGTGCGCAGTGGGGTCATGCGAACAGAATGGGTAGCTATCATTGATATTCCACTCAGGTGATTTTTTTGTTATAGTATAACATAACAAGATTATAATAAAGAGAAATGTCTAATGTCTTCAATAAGATCAAATCGTTTAGTGGCTGTCGATGAAGCAAAGAATATTTTACGCGAAAAACTGCAGCCTAGGATCAGCGAATATGAAGAGCGGTTGAAGAAAAATATTGTTAAGCAGGCTATTGCCTATTTCAGTGATCTTTACGGCGAAAAAGGATATATAAGAACATTGGATTTTTTAAAAGATATGGATGAAAAACAAACGACAGAAGATTTAATGACGTTAATCCAAGAAGATAAGTACATGCAAGGTACTAATATGCCACTTTTATTGAAAGAGGCAGCATTATTAATATGTGGTGTAACCGCTGGGCATTTTGAGGTTGTCGTCAGTGATGTGAGGACGGCACAAATTTCAGAATATGGTATTTATGCTGGTTTCAATTTGCTGCAAGCAGACGAAATGGCACAAGATAGAATATACGATATGATTATCCGCTCTCCTGACTACGGTGCTGGCTATTTAGGCTATTTGGATAGGCAGTTAATTAAATTAGATGCTATTCGAGATAGGCAAAGCCAACCAGCAGAAAGTGTAGAGATGTCTAGGATTATAAGAAGGGCTTAAGCGTATAGGTCTGGGCACATTCTAAGTCAAAAATTAGGTATACTAAGGTGTTCACATTTTTCTACAACAAGGAGGTGGTATGAATAAGTTGGGAATAGGGTTGTTCTCAGGTTTAATGCTGATGATGGCTTTCCAGGCCAATGCTTGCACAGATATTAGGTTGGTGGCTAAAGATGGCACGGTAATGGTGACGCGCAGCATGGAGTTTGCTGCTGATTTGCATTCTAATTTACGCAGCTCTCCACGCGGAAGGCATTATACATTCACAACCCCTAATGGCGTGCAAGGCATGCAATGGAATGCTAAGTATGGTTATGTTTATTTAGATGGCGCTAATCAAAACTATGTAGTTGATGGCATGAATGAGGCTGGCTTATCGGTTGAAGCGCTCTATTTACCAGGGATCACTAAGTATCAAACAGTGCCTGCTGGTAAAGAAGCTCAAGGTCTTCCTTATATTGCATTTGGTGATTGGCTATTAAGTAATTTCCAAACCATTGCGGATGTAAAGCAAGCATTATCTTCTGTTTATCTCTTTGAGCAATTATTGCCTGGCTTAGGTAATATGGTATTTCCTTTGCACTTTTCTATTTCTGAAGCATCTGGTAAGGGGATTGTTGTTGAATTTATAGATGGCAAAATGACCGTTACAGATAGCATAGGTGTCATGACTAATAATCCAACCTATTCATGGCAAGTTACTAACTTACGTAATTATGTTAATTTATCACCTTATAATCCAGATCCTATTGTTGCTAATGGCATGGTATTTGCGGCGACCGGCCAAGGTGCTGGTATGGTTGGATTGCCTGGCGATGTTAGCCCACCATCACGCTTTGTCAAAATGTCATTTATGGCAAAAAATGTATACTTGGCGCCAGATGCAACTGCCTTATTAAATGTGTCTCAACATATTATTAATAATGTTGATATTCCTGCTGGACTATCTAGGGCAAAAGTTGGTGGAAAAGAGACATATGAAACAACACAATGGGTTGTATTTAAAGATTTGACGCATAAGCTATTTTATTATCGTACTTATAAAGATTTAACCTTACATGCTGTTGATCTGTCTCAGATAGATTTCACAGAAAAAGCACCTGCTTTGATGATGTCTATTGTGAGTGAGCCATATGTAATAGATATGACAGCTAACTTTAGAAATACGAAACCGGCTTCATAATGTGTTATGCTGCAGCAACCTAATCTTTGGTTGCTGCAATGCAGAAAAGATCTAATTCCAAAAAGCAGCTAAGGTTTATATTAAACCGGCCGTTTTTTAGGGGGAGCAAATTCGTTTTCATCTTGAATGCTATCAGATGATGAAGCTGATGGGCGTTTCTTATTAACGGTAGATGGGCTTTTTTCCATGTTACTGTTTTCACTAAATAACCTGAGTAGCGTTTCTTTTGCTTTTCCCTTTGCAAATGTTATTGGTGATTCTAAAAAATGATCAAGTGCTTCTACAGATCTAATTTTTGGCATAAAAACTAAATCATTTACATTGACAGATTTCATGTTTTTGCAGAGTTTATAGAAGAGAGATTGTTTAATAATAGCTTCTTTACATTCTCGAATATCTAAAATAGAGGAGAGTGTAATAAATAGCAGTGGAGATTTATTTCCTCTTACACAATCCAATAATATTTCTCTACTCCCAGGATAGCTAGCTATAAATGCTTTTTTGTCAGAAGCAAAATCCAGTAATTCAATAAAATTACTAGCATTATCAAAATTTAAAGCATTGGTCAGTTCTTCTATACTGAATCCATGTAGAGTTAGTAGATCAAAATTACTAACCTCTACATTGCCTGGAACGCCCGGTAGTGGATTAAATAGCATTTCAAAAGCTTGAGTGTTTGCCGACTTGCGTGGACTTACCAGCAGAGCTAATAACTGATTAGTATGGAAACAAGTTTTCTCCTTCAATATTTCATTTTTTAAAAGATCGATTGATCTATTTTTTGGCATATTATTACCTCGTATGTAGTTTATTTATAATCAGGCAGTGGGCGAGAGTATTTTATATTTTTAGTGATGGGCTTGCTCCACTGCTGGGCAGGTGTTGTATTGATGATAATATATTTGAGAATAAGTGGTATGCTGGATTTTTATTGTTAGGGATCGCCAAATCAATAATATTTTCACTAGAATTAAGCAAGGTGTTTTGTATGATCCATCCTGTAGCAATGTCTAGTCTATCTGGCCTGTTATTGATTAATTCTTGTATAATTTCCTTTCCGTCATTTATTGGAAGTTTTTTTAATAAATCAAAAATAATTTTTTTATTCTCAGTGTTCAAAGGAGATGATAGGTAGAGTACTCGTTTGATGAGTGCCGTAACTTCATCGGGATGGTTGTAGGAATGTACTAGCGCATCATTCTTTTGAATATTTATATTACTTATCGTTGAAAGTAATTTGTTGTCTGTAGTGTTGTTGATGATAGATTTTATAATGTCGTTGGCTGTTGCAGATGTTTCGATATTTTTAGAATGAATAAAGGAACCAATTATTTTTTGCCAGGGTTCCTTAGTTAATGTATCTTTGGTGAATATTTCTTTTAATGTCATTGAGATGTTTATATCTTCGCCTAACTTTAGAGAGACTTCATTCAATAATTGTGCTTTTTCTAAAGGGTTTAACTTATCAATAAGATCAATGTATTCCTTGGCATGATTCTCGGTAAGAAAAGTAGATATTGCTTTAATTAGAGCGATAGATTTTTTATGGCTGTCTTTATTTGAGCTAGAAATCATCTTTTTTGTATGATTAAAAATAGATTCAACATGTTCCTTCTGTACAATCCTAAGTTTTAATGCATTTAGCATGTCTATGCCAAGGGATCCATCTCTGCTATTTTTACTGGATAATTTACCTAAGGCAGTGGAGATAAATTCTTTTATCTGATTGTCACTAAAAGTAGAAGAAAGAGAGCTTAGAATAGATAAACTCTCTATAACAGAAAGATGAGTGATATTTTTGTTGTTATTTGATAGCGAATTAGTTATTTCAGATACTAAGAACTCAATGTCATTTTTCGACAATCGGTTGGCAATAATAGGTAATATGGATAATATGCTAATATCATCCGTTTTATCTTTTTCTATTGCTGACTTAATTGAAGAAAAAATATCAAAAATATCTTTTTCCTGTAATTCATTTTTATAAAAGTTAATAGTTTCAATAATATTTATATTTTCTTTTGATGTTTCCCGGTGTTGCTTTTTTTCAGCAAGACTTCTTAGTATAGATAGTGCATTATCAAGTGTGTATGGTGGATTTGATGCGGTTTCTTTAGATGAGGATGGAAGTGTTTTATTTGAACTATCTTCAATAATGATTCCTGTCACTACTAATCCTAAAAATTGCTCATCAAGATGGTGATATAAAAGAGACTGATGTAGAAGGCTGCTTTCTATAGGAGCTGATTTTGTATTATAGAAATTATTGATCAGTTTTCGTTGTGCGGATAAAGCATCTTTATCCGATCTTTTAAAGATTTCAGCTATTATTTTACTTTTAACCATTGGATTTGATATGGATAGTCGTATTAGATCGCCAGTAGATAGTGATTTATAAACTAATTCTGATGGAATATAGGAAAACATAGCTGCAATCTCTTATTAATAATTATTATTTTAGCACAAACTGAATAATGCTATTGCAAGGTTATGTGTTTTGCAAGAAGGATATTATTTTATAGAAAATAAATCGAGAAAAAACAACACCTACTAGCTAGTAAAGCTAAGTAGGTGTTGGCCAGATAAGAGGTTATGGTGTGACAAGTTGGGGGGTATTTCGGCGAACAGTTGGCCTAAAAATGATTCTTAGGGCAAAGTTGAGTTTGGTGTTTAATTTAAAGTCTTTCTTATGGTTAGGAATATAGGCCAAAAACGAATTTTCATTATTGCATTCGTATAAGGTCCCATCATGTTTATGCATATCTTGGGTGGTTGTGAAATCACGGCCTTCCATCGTGCCTAAGGACTCATGTGTCTTAAATAGGGCATCGACGTTAATTAAATCAATACTGTGTATTTCTAGCCATTTGTATAGCTTGCCAAATAAAATAGCAATTTGCATATTGCCTTTTCCTAGTGGAATGGTCGCTGAGTAATAGCCATCATAAGTGTACTTTGCATCAACTTGTGTTGTAAATGATTGTGTATCATTGGCAATTACTAATTCTAATTTTTCTTTTCTGTATGACATATCATCAGGTAGTAGTCCAATGCCGTAGCGATGACCAGCTAATAAGGTGAATACCAACTCAGCGCCAGCTGATCTTAGTTCAGCAGGATAATTTGTTCTAAATGATTTGATGTTTCTTTCCATGAAAAACATGCCGCGTTTACGCAGCCCTTCTAAGCCTGAGTTAAGATCAAATATGCGTAAGATAGATTCTGTTCCCATATTGACATCAAATTGGAAAGATAAGAAATAGTCTAGTTCAGCCTCTGATGGTAAAAATAAGAGACGACCTAGTTCACCCAGAGCAACATCTCGGCGCATGACAGGTGTAAATTGAATATTGTTTTCTTTAAATAATCTCTCTGCATCTTTGATAAACTGGACACATGCTGCATGAATAGGTTCATTTTTCATGCCTTGTTTGGCATCCACTTTAGATTTGCTAGAGATAGGTGTGCCATCTTCTTCATAATCGACAACACTAGCTTCATTTGACGTGCATAGCTGTTCTAGTAAGGCAATATAAGATACCAGCGTTTGCATGGTTCTATGGTCGCACCAAGAAGAGTCTAATAAGCCTTTTCTATTTTCTTTCCAACCAGCTGACTGTAAAGAAATAAGGTACCGTCCTACCACATCCATGCCTAATTCTTTGAAAACGGGTGTTAATTGAACTTGAGCGGTTCCTGTGTAACCAAGGTCAACAAACACTAATGTGTCTCCAGGTTTAATATCAGCCTCTTTTTCAAGGTGTTTAATCATTCTGGCACGATATTGACTGGAAGCATCTATGATTAATTGGATAATATCCGGTGTTTTAATGAGTTCTATCAATGCAGCATTAGGATCTTTAGCCAGTTTTGCCTTGGCAATAATCTTGTCTGCGATCTGTTTTGGTAGCAGTAATTGTTTGCATAAATCTTCATGCTCTATGGATCTAAAGCTGAGAGTTAGATAACGGCCAATTTGTTTTTCACAACTTAAGCTAGAGGCAATAGAGGCAAAGCGACTGATTTTTATTTTGGCACCCATAGGACTGCCATTGATGGCTTCAGTTGCAAGATAGGGAAGATAAGCATCCCGCATTAAGAATAATACTTTAGGTTTTTTTCCTTGTTGTTTTAGAGCTTCTACTTCTTCACGAATAAAATGGGCAAATGAATACATGATTTGACCAAGGGCATAATAACCAATTTGGTTTGCTGGTTGGTCAAGGCTAATTTTTGTTTGTGCAAGCACTGGGCGATAAATACAGGTATAGCCACGTTGATCACGTATATGTCCATCTAGGAAGCTAGCTGCCATTTCTTGCATTCTGAGTAGTTGTGTAATGTTTTTGTTGGAATGGTATAAATGAATTGCATGCATAGATTGTGCTTTTGCAGGGTGATAGTCTGCATGAGGATTGTCTCCAATATGCAGAAGCGCCGATGCTGGGTGCCCAATATTTTTTAGGACATGTTTAAATAAACTATGTCCTTTGCCAACACCATAATCCGACGAGCAGAAGACACGATCAATAGCGTTATAAGCATCTTCTGGAAAGGCATGAGATAAGAGTTTCCTTAGTTCTGACTCATTAAAATAGGTGTCACTCACAACAATAATTTCTAATCCTTGCTTTTTTGCTGCGCGTATCACTTCAATCATCGCTGGGAATGCATAGCAGCTTTCCATTTCTGCTTGTAACTCGTCATTAGCGAGTGCAGCCAAGTCTTGTTCGCTGATATCTGGTAAAGCAGCGCGGTAGATATCATATAGCGTCACTTCTTTAATATCTTTAGAAGCAAGGGTTGCTGCTCTTGCCCTTCCTTCTGAGATCATACGTAAAAAACCTGTTATACCATGCTTCTCAAAGTGAGGTTTGTGCTGCATATCATAGAAGACATCAATTGGTGTAAATGCTTTTCTGAAAAGGATGGTGTCAAAACAATCTAATGATAGTACTTTTATTTGGGGAGGTAGGGTAGGAAGAGCAGTTAAAAGATCAACGGCACGAATTTCAAACGCATCTAAAATGGATGCGATATTAGATTGTTTGTTAGCGATAGTATCCATACTAAAACCCCAAATATTGATAACAAAAAAATCAGCATACGTTAGGTGGTGGGCTATCGCAATAGCTGTTAATGTTATTTTTTTGTGAATGAGAATATGGATACAGTGCTAGTTAGGAGATGCGCGGGTGCGGGGTGTGGCTTGCATGAAATGTAGGCCACACCACCAAATAATGAACATTAACTATTCAGAATGCTAACGTATTGTCTAAATAAATCTGTAGGAATGTGAGTGCTAACATTAGATAGATTCACCATAATGACAATACTTTCCCCGGTATTTGGTTGATACATCATTAATAGGGTATAGCCAAAGTAATCCCCTGTGTGTCCACGCCAGCCATCGATAGTGCCAAGCCCATAGCCGTATTCATCATATTCTGGACATGATGGATGTGGTCTTGATGGGTCATTGTCTGGGCAGGGATTAAAAGTCATAGGTTGTATGCTAATAACACGAGTGGCCTGCATGGTGGGTGTTAATAATGTTCCCATTGCTAACGCTTGACTCCATTTTTTAAGGTCGGATAAGGTTGAAATCATTGCACCTGCATCACCAGAGAAGGAGGGATCAATCTCAGTAGTAACATCTTCAAGCTGGCTGCCGTAATAACCTTTTGAGTAAGGAGATGGGAGCGCCGTTGAGTTAGCATAGCTTGTTTCTGTTAACCCTAAGGGGAGAAGAATACGTTTATAAATTTCGTCTTGTGCCGGGTTGCCAGTGATTTGTTCAATAATCATGCCTAGTATTATTGTATTGGTATTAGAGTAATGCCAATCACTACCAGGGGCGAAGTAAACAGGGTTACTATTTGCATAATTCACCAATTCTTGTGGCTGCCATTTTTTCAAAGGATGGCTATCTAGATATTGTAGAAAATCATTGTCAGCGCTGTAATTGAAGATGCCACTGCGCATATCAGCGAGTTGGCCTACGGTAGCATTATTGTTTTGAATGCTAAAGCCAAGGCTACTAATAGGAGCATTTAAGTCTAGCAAACCTTCTTGTGCTAATTGCATGATAACGGTGGTGGTAAAGCTTTTGGTAATGCTGGCGATATGAAAGTGGTCAACGGTGCTGATAGGTCTGCTAGTTAATAAATCTGCAAATCCACGCTGGATGACATAGTCACCTTGGATGGGGCTCCATATACCTACTAGAATGCCAGGTATCTGGTATTGCTGCATATATTGGGCAGTGACAGCCTGGATACGGTCGGCTTTTTGTGTATTCAAACAAAGAGAGCCTGTGCATGGTTGAACAGTGATATCTAGTTTATCGGTGTTAGAAGCTTGAGAGCAGAGTAAGGGGTCTGGGCTAGTATCATTGGCATTTTTAGTTTTGCAGATAATAGGTCCATTGTGTACACCGCCATTCAATTGTGCAGCATTAATTTGTAAATTTAGAAGACAAGATTGCCCTGAAGCTAGCGTGAATGGTGCTGAACATAGGTTGGCAGCTTGGGTCTGAGTGATGCCTGTTATGGGTGTGGTAGTCAAAGTGCGTGTTATTTTGGTGTTATTGGTAATCTTGTATTGCACGGTAATTATTTGATTACCTAAGATATTTTGTGGTGATTTGACTATTGCTTGTACACTGAATTTGGCAGTAGCAGCATGTGTTTGGCCTACAAAAAAGTTAGTAACCGTCAACATTAATACAAAAAAAGTTTTTTTCATGCCTATACTCGTGTTTTTATTTTAAGCGTGATAACTTAGCACGCAAATTAATTAATGTGAATATTGCGACTATTATGCTTAAAATTCTATTAAATTTCTTTGTTTTTTTATTATTTCTCGCTAGTCAGACTGCTTGGGCGCAAGCTAAGTGGCAACCAGTTGCAACAATCAGCATGGGGAGTCAGTGGGCGCGTGGCGGGGAGTCTCAACGTCTATATTTACAATCAGATATCGAAAATGCCTATATTGCTCATCGGGAAACTGATCGCTTAATGGGATTGGAGCTATTTTGGGGTATGCAGCGTGAGCTAACACCTTCCTTGGTAACACAGTTAGGTATTGTATTTGCAAAAAGCGCGGATGCACATATGCAGGGCGACATATGGGTGGATGCAGATCCAGAATTTGATAATTATGATTATCGTTATCAGGTGAGCCATCAGCATATTGGGGTAAAGGGGTTGCTGTTAATGCCCGTTCAGTACGGCTTATTGCCCTTTATCAGCGCCAGTATAGGTGTGGGTTCTAATCAAGCATCTAATTTTATTTCTACTCCTAAGATCGAAGAAGAAGTTGCTTTGCCTGCTTTTGGGGACCACATAAAAACTAGCTTTACATACACGCTTAGTATTGGTTTGAGGAAAATATTAACTCAACATTGGCAAGTAGGTGCTAGTTATGAGTTTGCAGATTGGGGTAAGAGTCAATTAAATCCAGCGCCAGGTCAGACAACTCATTCAGGCCTAAAGCTAGATCATCTATATACTCAGGGTGTGTATATTGATGTTAGCTATGTTTTTGATGCCACTACCTGATAATTGTGCTTATCTAGGTAGTGGCGTCTTTTTACGTTAAACCGTGGTATAGCTTGATAACCGTCCTGCCTCTCTCTGATTAATCTGCTGCATGGTATTTTTACAGGTGCGTACATCAGCAATCGATGCTACTGCACCAAATAGGGTAGCACCAGCTAATACAGTTATTTTCGACCAAAAAGGTAATGGATGTTTCACGGTCGCGTATTTAAGGGTGCCGGTGATAGGGCCTGCTTTGTCGCCGGTGTCAGAAATGAAGTCACCTGCTAAGGCTAACATTTGTGGAATAGTTAGATTAGCTTTAGGCTGTCTAAGAGCTTCTTCATTTGTAGGCATAGGGATAGAAACAGTATCTTGATCTTCCGTTTGCTCTGGTGAATATTCTTCTGCTTGTGCCAGTGGACTATAGGCTGCTTGGTGCGGATTTTCAGCCGTAGATTGATTGTTGGTATTTAAAATGTAGTGGGAGTAAGCAGATCCAGCAGCGGTTAATAAAGAGATACCCATGCCAAATCCCATGCCGTACCAAGATAGTCCGTAGCCCGCATCTTTTAAGCTAAACACGGTGTCGATTGTTTCGCCAACCCAAATGGTACCACTAGCAAGGCTTGCACAAACTTCCCCAACAGCTGACAGTTTGGTGAAAATATCAGCCGTTGTGCCGCTATCATGCTCATGTGTATGGCTCATTTTTACTCCTCATTTTATAGGTATAAAAGTTAATCATGGAGCTATTTTCCACTTTCAGGCCTAAATAGTCAATGAGAATCATTCTCATTTGTGAGCTGATGGCAATTGGCTGTAGCCCATGATTTGTGTCGATTTACATAAATTGGAATGATAACCTCGAGTAACTACCGAATGGATTTGGAGCAAGAGCCTTTATGTTTAAACGCATTATTTTTAAAATAATAAGCATCAGTTTTATTGCTATTTCATACAGCACAGCTTATGCATTTACTCACCAAGAGCCTCTAAATAATAACTGGAAAATAACAATAGCACCCTATATTTGGGGCACTAGCATGAATGGTCGAGTTGGTGTTGCATCTCAGTCAGCGCAGGTTGACCAGAGCTTTTCTGACATATTAAAACAGCTTGATATGGCTGGTATGCTGGCGCTGGATGTTGAGCGTAATGGCGTAGGTCTATTTTTTAATGGTATGTATGCTAGCATGTCTGATCATGCTAATAATGGGCCTTATTCTGTGCATGATAGAAATCAATTTTCACTGATCAGTGGTGGTATTTCCTATGAAATATATAATCACTATATTTTTGGCCATTCAGGATTATTGAAAGTACAGCCTTATGCTGGTTTTAGATATACCGAGAATAATGTCACGCTAACGTTTGATGTGCCGGCTCAAGCATTAACACTCAAAAATAATCAGTACTGGACGGATCCTATTGTTGGTATGCGCTTAATTAGCGCGTTCTATAATGGTTTTAATATTAATATTGCCGGTGATGTAGGCGGCTTAAATCGTAGTACGCAGTATAGTTATAATGTAATGGCATTGCTGGGGTATCAGCCACAAACAAGGTGGAAAAATACACGTTTTTATGCAGGATATCGTTTATTAGATCAGCATTATCAGCACGGAAATGGTCTGCAACGTTTTGATTGGGATATGAAAATAGCAGGTCCTATACTAGGCGTTGCTTTTACTCTCTAGTGCTAAAGATGAATCCCTACTTTCTTGTAGGGATAAGTCCAGTATGTTAGCTACTACGGGCCAAGTACTTCATTAACCCTAACATAAAACTGCATACAATCAAAAATAGTAAGGGCAGCAAATAAACCTGGATACTTAATTTCCCTACTAAAAACATGACAACAGTAGCAAATCCAATATTAATAAAATTCATTACGGCTGAGGCATTTGCTTTATCTGTCGAAGATTGCATGGCAATACTAGATGTATTGGCAAATACGAACGATAAGCCTATGTAGCAAATCATAGTGGGGATGAATAGGCAATAAATGGCGGGGAGATATAAATGCGTTAACCCTAGCATGAGTAGGCTACCCAAAAAAGCAATAAAAAGACCGCAATAAATGATGTTAATGGAAGCGTATTTTTTCAGTAATTGGGCCGATAATAAGGAGCCAGTTAATAATCCGAATGCAGTAATAAAACTAGCGCTACCATATTGTATGGCTGGCATATGCAGTTTTGTGATGGCAATAAAAGGGGCTAATGTTGAGAATAAGTATAGGCAGCAAGTAGCTCCACCGATAATCAGGCCGCCTGTTACCAAGTTAGTGTCTTTAAATGGTACTAAATAGCCATTCCATAGAGATGATAATTTAAACGCATTGATGTCAAGCGGCGTATCAGTCTTGGGTAGGGCCGTTACACAGGCCAGGACCAATGCACCATAGAGGGCTCCGGCATAGAAAGTGCTACTCCAATCAAAATGAGTAATTAAAATGCCGCCGGCCATAACACTCAATGCTGGCATCAAAGCAAATGCAATAATAAGATAGGATAAAATACGGCTAGCTTGTTTAGGTTCGTACATTTCATTGATGATAGTAAAGGTCATTTTTAAACCGACACCTGAGCCTAATGCAAGTAGAAAACGCCCAAAAACTAACATGACATATTGATGATTGAGGCTTGCAAGCGCGCACATCAGGCTGCTGAGTATCTGCAATCCTACGCCGGCTAATAGTGCATTTTTTCTCCCAAAGCGATTAGCTAATGGGCCGTAAATTAACTGACCAGCTGTGTAGCCAATTAAAAAATATGAAATGGTATATTGCGCTACCCCGTCAGAAATATGGAAAAAATCGGCAATTGCAGGCAAAGCTGGGGTATACAGAACGGCATTTACTGATGGAAATGAGATCAGTAAAGCAAGTGTTAGTAGCGAAAATGCGGACATAACAACAGGTTCCTTGAGTGATGCATGGTTGACTCATAAAGAGGGGAAGATCGCATAGATAATCTATCTTTGTCAAACTGAACTGGATCTAGGAGTCACAATATTAAAGTAGGGGTTAAATGAAATAAATAAAGCAAATAGCTCTTTCAATTTATTTTCATTTCCACTGATGCTTGCTTGAGCCTCTCTTAGCGATAAAGGCTGTGCAGGGTATGGGTGGCATCTTCTGCTGAACATAATGCCTTAAATTTGCGGAAGTATGAAATTATACGTGAAATTATATCCTATGCAGATAAGATGATTGACAATCAATAGCAGGGGGGCATACTACGCCTAGTTTGCATTAGTCAATTGTTTAAGAAAAGTAGCTTGATATGTGGAAAAAAGTAATAAAAGACTTAGGTATCACTATTCCTAAAAAATATTTAGATTGGCTTACAAAGCCATATAAGCTAGGGGATGCATTGCGCCAAGTTTGTCAGCAACTCACTGTCAATGTGCTGGAACAGCGTTTTCGTCCATCTTATCAAGATGAGTGTTTATTAATAAGAGCAAAAGAAGAACTAAATATAACAGAATGTTTTGTGAGAGAAGTTTTTTTAGAAGGCGATAGTCTGCCCTTTGTCTTTGCACGCGTTGTTATACCATCTTATGTATATGAGAGATATATTAGTGATTTTAGCCAGTTAGGTGAAAGATTAATTGGAGAAACTATGCTTTATAGCAATCATAAAACGTTAAGAGGGGCGTTTGAGTATGCAGGTATTAAAAAAAATCACCCGCTATATCAAGCAATCACAGCCTATCTGCCTGATACAATAGAGAAAATGGAAACTTATTGGGCCAGGCGATCAGTGTTTTATTTGGATGGATGCTATCCTATTCTAATTACAGAAGCATTTACATCGGTGATTCCTGATATGGCTCAGGGTTATTAATGCTATTTCATGATATGAAAGACGTAGTATATCGTCATTAGGAGGAATATGCGAATTTGGGTAGATGCGGATGCTTGTCCTAATGTCATTAAAGATATTTTATTTCGGGCAGCTATTAATAGAAAAATTGAATTAACGCTGATTGCAAATCATGTGATCTCTGCGCCAGCTTCCCCTTTTATTAAAAAGTTACAAGTGGGTGCTGGTTTTGATGTGGCTGATGACAAAATTGTGGAAAAAGTAGAAGAGAAAGATCTTGTTATTACAGCAGATATTCCTCTAGCTAACCTTGTTATTGAAAAAAAAGCGCATGCATTAAATCCTCGTGGCGAGCTTTATACACCAACTAATATTAAAGAACGACTTGCTATTAGAAATTTTAATGCTGAGCTTAGGAGTGGTGGTGTTATCACTGGTGGGCCTGCGGGCTTAGATAAACGAGATGTGCAGAAATTTGCGAATGCTCTTGATAAGTTATTGGCTCAAATTAAACGTTAAAAAAAATATTATCTACGCTATTCTTGGAGTTCCCAAAAGGCTGAAATATCCTTTAGAATGCTGGTAGAAACTAAAGAATTTTTATCTTCTATCCAATCTGCCGGCATGCAATCCAGGTAGTTAGTCTGTAAAAATCGATCATCTAATAAGATAATAACGCCTTTATCAGTCTCTGTCCTGATAACACGCCCAGCTGCTTGTACTGCTTTAGTCATCGCTGGATAAATATAGGCGTAATCAAATCCTGCCTGATATTTTTTCTCATAGAAATCTTTGATTTTCTCCCGCTCTAAATCAAACATTGGCAGGGGTGGGCCAACAATAAATGCACCAATTAGCATGTTACCTGGGTAGTCTAAGCCTTCAGAAAATAATCCACCCTGTACAGCAAACAAAATATTACGCTGTAGAGGTCGTTTAAAATTCTCTAATATCCTATCAACATCAATTTTTAGCATATTTTTAGTTTGATAACTTAAGTAATAACCTGGCGGGCATTCAAATCTTGCTATTGTTTGATTTAAAAACTCAAAACTTGGAAAAAAGGCAATATAGTTTCCATTTCTAAGCTGACAAATTTTATAAATGACATCCGATACTTTAGGGTAATTTTTGAGACGATCTGAATATTTAGTAGAAACCTGGGGAATAACTAATAGTTTTCTTTGATCAGATGAAAAAGGGGAATCAAATTCTTTAACAATTAAATCGCTTTTATCTAGGCCTAATAGCTTTATGTAATAATCAAATGGCTTGATAGTTGCAGAAAATGCAACGACTTGCTGATAATCTTGATAATTATCACGAATATAATCTGAAGCATCACAGCATGTGATTTTGATGGTGCCGCTGTGAGGTGTATAAGTGATGAAGAATATATCTGGGTGCTGATTAGCGTGCTCTAATGAAGAGGTAAAATCAGTCCAGTAGTTAGCAAGTCGCATCATCAAGTCATCTTTTTGTATGGTAATATCTGATTTCAGATACTGAGATAGCACTTCTCGAATTCGACTATCTATACGAATAAATTGCTCTATAGCAGGTTTTATGATGGTTGCACTGGCTTTTTGTTGATTAGCACATGTTTGTATGGTAGCTATGCAGGCATTAATGAGCTCATTAAATTTTATTTGATAAGATTTATCTACTTTTTCTATGGATTCTTGCATTTTCTTTAGTGTTAATAACGATAGAGATGGAGAGTAGTAGTCCATTGCTCTTTGTGGCAAATTGTGTACTTCATCAATGACTAAATTAGGCTTTCCTTCAGCACCTAATATGCTTTTTGTAATCCTACCTAAAGATGCTCTTGGTGCAAATGCATAGTTATAATCACAAATAATATAGTCCATCTCTTTTAACACAGAGAATTGTAGCTCGTAGGGGCACACTTGATAATCTTGCCCCATTTCTAAGAATGTTTTGGCATGTAATTTCTTTTTTTTCCTAAGTAAAGAAATTAAGTTGTTCTCATGTACTTTTGTGTAATGGTTTTTGGCATATTCACAGTAGTTTGGGTTGCAAAAAGGCTCGTTTTTTAAGCACAGTTTCTGCTTTGCTGTTAGAGTAAGTGATTTAACTTTAGTGCCTTGCGCTTGAATAAGCTCTATCGCATTTTCAGCAACAGAATGTTGGCTATTCTTAGGTGTCACATAAATAGTATGTTGCCCACGTGTAAAGCCCTCCCTTAATACAGGGAAGGTCACGCCCATTGTTTTTCCTAATCCAGTACCTGCTTGTAATAGCAGTGGTTGATTCATTTCCATACCATCTATAATGGTTTGCATTAGCGCTTGCTGGCCTGACCTAACGCTTGGGAAGGGGAAGACTAAATGATTTGCAATATATTTTCTTTGGTGTATTTTTTTTAAAGCGAGATCAGCTTCTTCACAAAGCGAGTGTAAGCGTTTGCTTAGCCATTCTTCATAACCAGCTAGATCTAAATCAATTTCACAATCAATACTTTCTTCATTTCTAGTAGAAATAATGTGTAGATTTAACCGAGGTTTTTTATGATGTGCTAGGTAGTAAAAATAACCATATGTGCGTAATTGCAGGCAATAAGGGTGATTATTATAGGCTTTTACCCGCTGAGACAACTCAAAGATGTTAAAACTACTTTTTATTTCTTCAATTTTATGTTTCTTCTGGTATAGTCCATCCATTCTGCCTGAGACAACAAATTGGTATTTTTGAGTGTGAAAGATATGCTGAATGTCTACTTCTGACTGGTAGTCTTTTGCGGTAATTGCTCGAGTTTCTTGCACCATTTGATGCAGTTTTAATCCGTGATTAGCATCATTTCCAAACCCTGTATAGCTGTCAATATTGCCTAACATGGGTACAGGAAGGGCAAAATCTATCACGGATAATTTTATTTCCATCTTGTTTTTACCCAGTATTCTTGTTCAGCAGCTGTGAGGAATGTCCAGGCAACAAAACGACTGATTTTATTTCCTTGAGCCATTGTTATCGTTTTCACATCAACAGCATGAGTTTGTTTCAATGCTTGATAGACACTTGGTAAAGTAGTTTGTTTGGAGACTAATGTGGTAAACCAGAAACATGAATGAGCGAATTGTTTGCTTTCTAGTATCATGTTATGTATAAATTTTTTCTCTCCGCCTACACACCACAGCTCATTATGCTGACCACCAAAATTTAATATAGGCTGATGATTTTTTTTCTTGGTTAGATTATTTAATTTCCTAGTGGATCCTATCGCTGCATCTGCTGCTGAAGCATGAAATGGCGGGTTGCATAATGTCACATCAAACTGTTCATTTGCTTGAATAATGCCTTGAAAGATACGTTTGGGATTATTTTGCTTTCTAATCGCAATATTTCCCGTTAGGCTGGGGTTCATCTGGATAATTTTATTTGCTGATTTAACTGCCACCAAGTCAATCTCTGAGCCTATACATTTCCAGCCATATTCGCAATTTGCGAGTATTGGGTAAATGCAATTTGCGCCTGCCCCAATATCAAGGCATCGAATTTTCTCCCCTTGTGGGATGTTGCCTTTATTACATGAACTTAAAAGATCAGCAAGATGATGTATATAGTCAGCTCTGCCAGGAATGGGTGGGCATAGATAATCTGCCGGAACATCCCAATGATTAATACCATAAAAGTATTTGAGAAGTGCTTTATTCAACATCATGACTGCATTGGGGTTAAAGAAATCAATGGATAAGTCATTATAAGAATTGATTAGCGTAAAAGGAGATAGCTCCGGACAACATTTGATCAATTGTTTGAGGTTATATCGCCCATTATGTTTATTGCGTGGATGCATATCGGTTTTTTGTATCCTGTTTTTCAGTATAGTATCATCTTTATACGTAAATATGACCAATAAGGAAGAGAGTAATGACAAAAAACTTTGGTCCTGGGCCTAGCCCTGAGCAATCATTCCCATTAGCAGGCTATGATAAACTCATTTTTTTAAAGCATTTTATCAAAGCAAGCAATATCCACATTGGTGATTATACTTATTTTGACGATAGAAGGCATGGTCCGGAGAATTTTGAGACCTATAATGTCTTATATAATTATGATTTCTCAAAAGTAAAACTGGTGATGGGAAAATTTTGTGCGATCGCAGCAGAAACAAAGTTCATCATGACCGGCGATCATAAGTTGGATGCTGTCAGTACATTTCCTTTCCCAATTTTTCAACATGGCTGGGAGACAGTTTATGATGTTGCTGCTTTACCGGTAAAAGGAGATATTATTATTGGTAATGATGTATGGCTAGGCTACGATTCTATGATTAAGAATGGGGTCACGATAGGGGATGGGGCTATTGTTGCAGCTAGAGCAGTGGTTGTGAAAGATGTGCCACCTTATGCTATTGTTGCTGGCAATCCAGCCAAGGTTGTCAAGTTTCGTTTTGATGAATTAACGATTGCTAAATTATTAAAAATTGCTTGGTGGAATTGGGATATTGAAAAGATTAATCGTCACTTGGCACTTATTTGTAGCTTAGATATTGAGGCACTGGAGAAAGCTGTCTAAGAATTTAGAATAGTTTACCTTCAGTTTGCCAATTTAAATCTAGAATTAAGACGGCACTATCTATGGAAAGAAAAATAACATTGTCATTTTTGCCGTCTTTTATTGGTGTTTAGTTGGAACTAATAGTGGTCAGCATTAGCCTTTTGCCAATCTTCCGCAAAATCTTCTGGAATTGAGTCGCTTAACAATGCCCCCGGTTGCAAGTAATGATATAGTTCGGCATAATTTTTTGCCTTCTGATTCCCTAATCGATACCAAATCATACTAGGGTTCAGTTTATCAGGATGGTCTACCCCTAAAGCACCAACTAATAAAAGAAAGCTATTAATTGTTTCATGATGATAGCTTTTTACATGTTGTGCTTTTACATCAATATCAATTGCCTTAGCTCGATTTGGATCTTGAGTTGTTACTCCTGTGGGGCAATGGCCCGTGTTGCAGCGCATTGCTTGTATGCAACCCACAGCAAACATCATTGGACGAGCAACATTACAAGCATCAGCACCTAAAGCTATTTTTTGCAACATATCGAAACCATCGACGATTTTGCCACTTGCTAAAAGCTTAATATGCTTACGAAGATTACATCCCACCAAACTAGAATGAACAAAAGGAAGGGCCTCATCTAGAGCAAGCCCAACATAGTCGGAAAATTCAGTAGGCGCGGCACCTGTCCCTCCTTCAGCACCATCAATGGTAATAAAATCTGGAAGAATGCCTGTTTCAAGCATTGCTTTACATATGCCTAAAAAATTGCTCTTTTGACCAACACATAATTTAAATCCTATCGGTTTACCATCAGATAACTTTCTAAGACGATCAACAAAATTCAGTAGTCCTCGAGGTGTGCTAAACTCGGGGTGGTTGGCTGGAGATTGACAATCTTCTCCTTCAGGAATGCCTCTGTACAATGCAATTTCTTTAGTTACTTTAGCACCAGGAAGAAGTCCTCCATCACCAGGTTTTGCTCCTTGAGATAATTTGATAGCAATCATTTTAATAGATGGTTGAGTTGCTTTTTGACGGAAAATTTCATCATCAAAAAGCCCTTCTTTCGTACGACAACCAAAATAAGCAGAGGCAATCTCCCATACTATGTCCGCTTCGTAGCGCAGATGATATTCTGTGAGGCCTCCCTCTCCAGTATCTTGTGAAAATCCACCCAATTTTGCTCCTTTATTCATAGCAAGAACTGCTCGAGAACTTAAGGCACCAAAGCTCATTGCTGAAATATTTAAGCGAGAGCTACTATAAGGTTGCTTACATTGAGGGCCGCCAACTATAACTCTAGCTGCTTCTAAAGGGACCTTCTTGACATCTAGGGAGTGTAGGGTGAAATTGAAACCTTCATCTTTAATATCTCTTTCAGTGCCGAACGGATGCGTTCCGCTAATACCTTTAGCTCGCATTTTTATTAAATCACGTTGCTCTCGATTGTAGGGGCGACCACTTTTATCATCCTCAAGAAAATATTGGCGTATTTCAGGGCTGATAAATTCCATTAAAAAACGCATGTGGCCAATAACGGGAAAATTATAAAGCACATTGTTTTTAGAAAAAGTATCCATTATTCCCAGCAAGATAATAGGAACAACAAGAATAAAAAAATAAAGGCTTTTGGGCCAAATAGTAGCGGCACTTAAAATGGCAAGAACAATAAGTAGGGAAATGAGATAAAATTGTTTCTGCCACATATGTTTATTTCCTTATTAAGCAATATAGGTTTTATTTGAATTGAGTAATCCATACTCATAAAATAAAATGATTAATTGATCCCATTTTATATGCAATATGTGCCTTAAATTTGAAGTTATGTTGATTATGAAAATTTCTCTTAGAGCAAAAACAACTCCTTGCTATATATTTATTAAGTAAGAGTCATTAGAAGTAACATCAAAGCCATTAGTGCCATGCCAATATCTTCTGTTAGCGTTACTGTTGATAATGGGACATCCAATATAGATCCCATGCATGGACAATTAATATCTAGGCCTTCTCGTAAGGCCGATATTACCCCAATACTGCCAAAAGTTAATATCAAAATAGTGAGTGTATAAGTTAGTAGGGGCGTGATAAATGAAAGATACAGCAGTCCTAAACCTAGCTCTATAAAAGGATAAATATAAGCATATACTCGAATCCGCTTTGCTAAAATATCATATAATGCAAAGCCAGCAGCAAACTTTGAAGGGTTGAATATTTTCAATATACTAAAAACCACCAAGAAAATACCCATAAAATAATGCATCCACACAATCATATTGCCATCGATTCGCCAGTTAATAGCAAAAGCTGATAGCATAGAAATTAATATTAATGATATTAAAGGCCAGTATTGCCTTACTGAATGATTTTCCATGTTGCCTCTTATCATTACTATCATGGGTAATATTAACAATATATCAGTCTTATGAAGATGTAAAGAATTCGTAATTTTTTTGCCGTTGCACTACATAAATCTGTGTATTGAAAATACTATATTTTAGCTAATGAATCTGTGCTAATTATATGGCCTAATTTGGGTTTGCATTGATAACTAGAGATGGAGGTCTAAAGAATTAGATGCGATAACATAGGTGTATCATTCTTTAAATTAAGTAGTTAAAAACAGCATCAAAGAATGCTGATCTCTTAGCCTCACTTTCTTGTAAAATGGGTAATAGCGGTGTTAAATAACGATCATGCTTATCTAACAATTTTGGATTATATTCAAAATGAACGCCAGACAAAATGACAGTCCCTTTACCATAATTTATTTTTATAATAGCAGGTAACAGACCATTTTTAGTTTGATAGAATCCAAGCACTTTTATATGCGGATAGCTGGCCGCATTTTTGAAGTAGCCGCCGCCATTAAAATAAAAATGTGTTGCAATAGTGTGAGATGATGAGTGTAACTGAATCGAGGCGGCACGAGCGCCGCTATTACTTTGATAGTCATAGGGTGCCAAAACAGGCCCAATTGCTTTGCCGGAAAAAAAAGATAGCTCTGCTGTTGTAATAATTTCTAATGGTCCATTTTTATCAAATTCAATCATGCCTGAACCATAATAGCCGCCAGCACACATCCCTAAATAAGCACCACCATTGGCAACATATTGCTTGATAATCTGATTACCTCTGCCATTTAGTTTTTTGGCATAAGGTGTTGCTGCACCGCCAGGCATAACAAAAATAGCTGCCTGTTTAGTCCATTTGCTATTTAATACTTGTGCTGCACTAATCAGTTCAACGGAGTAGTTTTTTTCGGCTTTTTCTTTGAATGTGTCAAAGGCTTGTTTTACAGATTCTTGGCCTGCGCCGATATCGTGATAAATATAGATGATTTTTTTAGGTGTGGCATGGCCTATGCTAGTGAATAAAATAATATTGCAGAGTAATAGGATTCTAAAAATCATTTTTTGCCTTGTTATATAAATCAATATGTTAGCTATTTGGTTACCTGATTAAAAATACCGAGGATCTGGCATATTCTTGATAACAAGCTGATGAAGGTTTTTGGTGTTATTATTCAAATTTTTATCATTGATAGGGATGATAACAGGCGGTCTGCTGAATTAAAATAGGGCTTTAAATACAGCGGGCTCAAACTGTAAAAGTCTTTTTTGGTGAATCATTACGTTTGAGTCATTGTAACAGAATAAGATTACCCATGATAAGTT
>CAYZRM010000010.1:0-28901 GCA_964480845.1 uncultured Coxiellaceae bacterium
GTATTTACAAATTGATTTGCGCATAGATAGAGCGCATCAATTTTCTTATTTAAATAAGCATCTAACATCACTTTTACCACACCAACTAGATCAGTAGAGCTAGGTGTATCACCTAAGTCTTTCTGGTGGGCGATGACATTACCACCCATGCGTTTAAAGAAGGCCATGCCTTTACCACCAATGAGGCATAAGTCTACTTCAACACCTGCGTCTATATGCTGCTTGATCGACTTGATCGTTGTTTTAAGTAGATTACTGTTTAATCCACCACATAAACCGCGATCTGTCGTTATAATGATATAGCCAACACGTTTTACTTCACGCATTTGCATAAATGGGTGATGGTATTCTGAGTGGCTTCTTGCAACATGACTAATCACATTCAAGATTTTCGTCGCATAAGGAATCGCACGCTGCATATTTTGCTGCGATTTACGCATTTTACTAGCGGCCACCATTTCCATGGCCTTAGTAATTTTTTGCGTATTTTTTACGCTACTTATTTGAAGGCGAATCTCTTTGGCATTAGCCATCGTTTACTCCCTCTTAGTCCCACGCTTGATTAGCTTTGAATGTTTCAATGATCGTACGGAATGTTTGCACGACTTCATCATTTAATTCACCAGTCTTGCTAATACGCTCAGCAAACTCTTTATAGTTAGTATTTAAATAACTATTTAGTTCTTGTTCGAATGCTGCAATACGAGGTAAAGAAACATTATCTAAATAACCTTGGTCAGCTGCAAATAAGATGATGGCTTCTTCACAGACAGATAAAGGCATGTATTGTTTTTGTTTCATTAACTCGGTCATGCGTTGGCCGCGTTCTAATTGTTTACGAGTAGCATCGTCTAAATCAGACATGAACTGAGAGAAAGCCGCTAATTCACGATATTGAGCTAATGCTAAACGGACGTTACCAGCATATTTTTTGATAACTTTAGTTTGAGCTGCACCACCAACACGAGAAACGGACAGACCTGCGTTGATTGCTGGACGAGTTCCTGAGTTGAATAAATCAGTTTCTAAGAAGATCTGACCATCAGTAATAGAAATGACGTTAGTTGGTACGAAGGCAGATACGTCACCTGCTTGTGTTTCAATAATTGGTAAAGCGGTTAACGAACCCGTTTTGCCTGTTACTTTTCCAGCAGTCATTTTTTCTACGTATTCAGCGCTAACACGTGCTGCACGTTCTAGTAAGCGTGAGTGTAAGTAGAATACGTCGCCAGGATATGCTTCACGGCCTGGTGGACGACGTAATAGCAAGGAAATTTGACGATAGGCCCAAGCGTGCTTGGTTAAGTCATCATAAATAATTAATGCATCTTCACCTTTATCACGGAAGTATTCACCCATTGCACAGCCGGCATAAGCGGCAATATATTGCATAGCAGCGGGATCAGAAGCGGTTGCAGCAACAATAATGGTGTGTTTTAACGCATCATGTTCTTCTAGCTTACGTACAACAGCAGCAATAGAAGAGGCTTTTTGGCCAATCGCAACGTAAACACATTTTACGCCAGTATTCTTTTGGTTGATGATGGTGTCGACAGCAATTGCTGTTTTACCAGTTTGTCTATCACCAATGATTAACTCACGCTGACCACGGCCAACTGGAACCATCGCATCAATTGCTTTGATACCGGTTTGCATTGGCTGGCTAACAGGGTGTCTATGAATAACACCAGGTGCTACTTTCTCTACTGGGGATTGACCTTCAGCATGAATAGCGCCTTTACCATCAATAGGCTGACCTAGTGCATTTACCACACGGCCTAATAATGCTTCACCGACAGGTACTTCAAGAATACGACCAGTACACTTCGCTGTTTGTCCCTCAGACAAAGTTTCAGTGGAACCTAAAATAACGGCACCGACGGAATCACGCTGCAAGTTTAACGCCAAGCCATATACCTGACCTTCAAATTCGATCATTTCACCTTGCATTGCATCGTCTAAACCGTAAAGTGTGACGACACCATCTTTCACTGCAATGATTTCACCTTCAGTGCGAACTTCAGGTTTTAAATCGAAGTTTGCAATGCGTTGTTTAATAAGATCGCTAATCTCTGTTGGACTAAGTGACTGTACTGTCATAATAATTACCTTAAAGAAAATTCTAGTAAGCGAGTTAATTTCCCGCGGATGGAACCATCGATTACTTCATCACCGATATGAATAATAGCACCGCCTAAAATAGCTGGATCTACTTCACATGTTAAGGTGACGTCACTAGCGGTACGCTTAGAGAGTACCCCCGTTAACTTCTGCTTGAAGTCTTCTTGGACATCAACTGCGGTTACCATACGAACGGTGCTCACTTTTTCAAGTGCAGCATAGTAGGCATTAAATAACTCAACGATCGCAGGTAAAGCATTTAACCGTTTGTTCTGCGTTAACAATAACAAAAAGTTTTTGCGTTCGTTATCTAATGTGGAAGCTAACACGTCCATAAATAGACCAGATAATTTGCTAGGAGAGATGGCTGGATCCCCTAGCAAGTTCAGTATAGCCGGCTGTTGTACTGTGTAAGCAGCAGCTGCAAGGAAATTTTTCCAAGCAGGTAATTGTTGCTGCTCACGCGCAGTTTCAAATGCTGCGATCGCATATGGTCTTGCAATGCCTGCTAAATTTGCCATGGGTTAGATCTCAGCTGCTAATTCATTTAACAAATCATTGTGCGTATTCGCATCGATATGACGCTGAATGATTTTCTCAGCACCAGCAATAGCAAGTGTTGCTACTTGCGCTTTTAACGCTTCTTTAGCTTGCGCTATCTCGCGTGAAATTTCGCCTTGTGCCATATCAATAATGCGCTGACCTTCTACTTTTGCGTGATTTCTCGCATCTTCAATTAGAAGGTTGGATTGCACATTTGCTTGGTCGATGATGCTTGTTGCCTGCGTTTTAGCGTCACGAATGATGGACAATGCCTTATTTTCAGCCAATTCCAGTTCACGCTTGCTTTTTTCCGCAGCTTCTAAACCAGCCGCAATTTTTTTCTCACGTTCATGCATCATTTTGGTAATAGGCGGCCATACATATTTCATGGTGAACCAAACCAAAATAGCAAACGTTAAAAATTGGCCGATTATTGTGGCATTAATATCCATTGCTAATCCCCGTGTTAATAACTAGTTACGCGCCAACTGCTGGTTTTGCTGCATTGATTACAGCTGCTAGGAATGGGTTGCTAGCGAAGAATAACAATAAGCCCATTACGATGGAGATAGCAGCAAAAGCATCCACTAAGCCTGCCATAATAAACATACGCATCATTAACATAGGACCTAATTCTGGTTGACGTGCAACGCCTTCTAGGAATTTACCACCTAATAAACCGAAACCAATACCAGTGCCTAATGCTGCTAAACTAATTAACAAGCCAGCTGCTAATACGCTAAAACCTTGTACTTGACCAATAATGCTTACGATTTCCATGGAGCCTCCAAATGACAATTAAAAAATTATGAACAAATTAAAATTAAAACGTTTATTGCTTTACCAATCTCTATTGCTATCCTCGCGTAAGCGAGGATTCAATTAATGAGCATCATGTGCCATGCTGAGGTAGATAACGGTCAACATCATGAACAAGAATGCTTGTAACGTAATGACTAAAATATGGAAAATAGCCCATATTGCACCTGGTGGCCACTGTACCCACCAAGGCATCAGCGCAATTAGAATGAAAATTAATTCACCGGCAAACATGTTGCCAAATAGTCGTAATGCTAAAGAAAGCGGCTTGACGCATTCTTCAACAATTCTAAATGCAACATTAATTGGAAATAACCACGGTCCAAATGGAAAGGTTAGCATTTCTTTTAATAAACGATGCTTTTTTGCACGTAGATTAAAGATAATAATTAACATAAATACCGAGAGCGACATGGCAAATGTGGCATTTGGATCGGCTGTTGGGACAGATTTAAAGTGTTCGATGCCAAAATAACTGAGGCCACGAGGGATTAAATCGACTGGTAACAAGTCCATGGCATTCATAAAGAACACCCAAAGGAAGATGGTTAATGCTAAAGAGGGGATAAACGTACTTTTGTGATGAAAAATTTCATGGACGGCTTTATTGACAAAGTCGAGGATAATTTCCACCATGTTCTGCAATTTACCCGGTACTTGAGTGAGACGGGTTGCGACAAAGCGCATACCACCAAAAATTAAAAGACCAATTAGGACAGAAATAATGAGTGTGTCTAAATTAAGGGTCCAAAAGCCACCACCTTCACCACCAATAGTGAACGTCTTCAGGTTGAGCGTTAAATGCTCAAGATGGTGTTCTATATACTGACCAGGTGTTATAACACTGGTTTCACTCATTTACCTGCTCCTTTCTTTTTCGAAAAGTGCCACATGCACACGATCCAGAATGATATGATTGCGCCGATGAAACCGACGAGAACGGATAATAAACTAACTGGCAAGTATTTCACAACAAGCAAAAATAAAATTCCGCTAAAAATCAACTTAAATGTTTCGCCCATAAAAAAAGCAGCGACAAATTGGGTCATTTGTTGAGCACCCGCGTAACGAAAAACACGCCAGACGAAAAATAGGGTAGGTAGGCCGTAGCATAAGCCACCAGCTAGAACAGAGAGTCCACTGGTGCTGCCTTTGAATAACAGGGCAATCGTGGCTAGAAAAAGTACACCAAGTAATTGCCCCTTCACAATATAATAGGCTTCACTTTGTATTTTTTTCTTCAAAGAATGCGTAGACATAATTACTGCACGTTAAAATTAAAGTGCGCAGTATAAGGGGGAGCGGAGCTGCTTGCAACGGGACAGCCCTGCTCGCTATCCCGTCTAATAATAGTAACGTGCTTGATTATCCTAGCAAACAGGAGAACCAACGCTGTACGGGATGTTCTCTACTGATGACACCTGTTACACGTATCAATTCTTGAGTAATGGATTTGATGGAGGCTATATTTTTAGGCTTGTAAGTAGATAAGATCCCTAAAATTTGTTGTTCTTTTGCTGCCGCAAAGGGTAGATCGCGTGCTGCGGTTAGCTGTATGCTTACCAACTTGTCATGCAGGCTGTCTTTTTTAGAGTTGGCTATGCTATTAATGAGAGCTAGTGGAGACCTCGTGCTGGGTTGATAGGTAGTCATTAATTGATTTAGTGCTTGTAATAATTCAGTTTTTGCATCGTCGATATGCTGATGGAAAAAGTGGCCTGTCATTGACGATTTATTATGATAATTGATGGTCATTATGGCAATCCTATCTTATTTAAATGATGCCGGATCACTATAACAACCAAACTTTAAGAAAATATTAAATAAAAGCGAGAGCCTGATTTAAATCTTGCTTTAAATCATTGTAACTCTCTATCCCTATGGATAATCGAATAAAGTTGTCAGATATGCCCAGTGCTGCTCTTTGCTCAGCGGGTAAGCTAGCATGGGTCATGATTCCAGGGTGCTCAATTAGACTTTCTACCCCACCCAAACTCTCGGCAAGTGCAAAAATTTGGCAGTTCTCAAGCATTTTCAAGGTTTGTTCCTTGGTGGCATTTAATTCAACGGAGATCATGCCCCCAAAATAGCGCATTTGTTTTTTAGCCAGCGCATGTTGTGGATGATTAGTTAAACCAGGATAGATGACTTTATTCACCGCAGGGTGTTTAGATAGAAACTCCGCAATATTGAGCGCGTTTTCACAATGCCTTTCCATGCGTACTGTTAGGGTCTTTAAGCCACGTAAAGCGAGAAAGCTATCAAAAGGACTCGCAATTGCTCCGGTTGCGTTTTGTAAATAGCCAATTTGTTCGGCAAGAGCAGCTTCTTTGACGACCACAACCCCGCCAACGATATCTGAGTGACCATTCAAGTATTTGGTTGCAGAGTGAGTGACTATGTCTATTCCCTGTTCAAGTGGTCGTTGAATGATAGGGGTTGCAAAAGTGTTGTCTACAACAGATAGGCAATGATGTTTTTTAGCAATATCTGCAATGCGTTGAATATCCATGATTTTTAGCATGGGATTGGTTGGTGTTTCTAGCCAAATCATTTTGGTTTTAGGGGTAATCGCTTTTTCAATATTGTCAGGTATGGTCATGTCAACAAAGCTTAGATTAAGACCTGCTGTTATTTTTCTGACGCGCTCAAATATACGATAGGTGCCACCATAAACATCATCGCAAATAATCACATGATCATCAGGCTTTAATAGCTCTAATATCGTTGCAATAGCAGCCATGCCTGAGGCGAAAGCAAAGCCATGTGTGCCTGATTCTAGGTCGGCGATACAAGCTTCATATGCACTGCGTGTAGGATTTTTAGTACGAGAGTACTCGTAGCCCATATGTTCGCCAGGACGTTTTTGTACATAGGTAGAGGTGGCATAGATAGGTGTCATGATGGCGCCAGTGCTAGGGTCTGGGCATTGGCCGGCGTGTATGGCACGTGTAGCAATATTCAACGATTTCTTTTCCATCAGATAACTCCTTCAGTCCAATATCGTTATATTTTAAAGCCCTGTTCTTTCATCCAATGATTATCAACAAATTTTGATAAGTAATTACGTATGCTGTCTGGTAATATAACCAAGCACTTCTGACCTTTTTTTAATTCTTTCGCTGCTTGTAGAGCAGCCCATACCGCAGAACCGGATGAGCCACCAACTAACAAGCCCTCTTCCTTGATTAAACGCCGTGCAGTTGCAAAGGAATTTTCATCATTAATTTTGATATATTGATCAATTAAATGATTATCTAATACCTTAGGAAAGAAATCATAACCTATACCCTCTACTTGGTAAGGCGTGATCTCTGTGCCACCACCTAAAATGGAACCGTAGGGGTCTGCACCAATAATTTTTATCTCAGGAATGATTTCTTTTAGTTTTCTAGCAACACCGGTAATGGTGCCACCGGTTCCTACACCCATGACAACCATGTCTAAATCAGTACCCATATCATTTAAAATTTCTTGGGCGGTATGCAAATAATGTGCATCAGGATTAGCTGGATTGCTATATTGATCTAAAATATGAGCGTTAGGGATTTCTTTTTGTAATTTTTTGGCTAGCTCAATGTGGCTATCAGGATCGTCCCATTTAGCTGCTGTTGGTGTCCTGTAAATCTTAGCGCCTAAGGCTTCTAAGACAACCTCTTTTTCACGACTCATTTTCTCTGGCATGGTAATAATGATGTGATAGCCTTTCACTGCACCAACTAATGCAAAGCCTATGCCCGTATTGCCAGAGGTTGCTTCTATCAGCGTGTCACCTGGTTTGATTCTTCCTGCTTGTTCTGCTTCTTCTATCATTTGTAAGGCAATGCGATCCTTTATTGAGCCACCAGCATTAAAATATTCGCACTTTACATATAGATCACATTCAAGTTCTTTGCCTACTTGGTTTAGCTTGACAATGGGGGTGTTGCCAATTGCATTTAAAATAGTATCCATTAACATAATTAATCCTTTTAATTAAGCAGATGGGGCGATAGAAAACTGAGTATCTCCATATGTCATTACATGACAGGTATAGCTGTTAGGGTTGGGTGATAAGTCACCTTGCAGTGTCACCACAATGGATTCGCCTTTATTGATGTGGCCGCGACTTTCTAATTGGCAGAAATTATTAATCTCATGGACTCGATAGATATTATAGCGTGAACGATAGGTATTGAATTTTAGTCTGGAAGCAGTGATGAGATAATTTCGGCCGTAAGTGAGAGCAATCCAAAAATTACTACCACGTGTAATGTCAAATAAATAAGGGATAGTTTGGTTGTTATCGACATCTCTTACTTCCAGCAGCCAAGTTGGTTTGCCAACGAAAGAGCGAAGATGGGTGGTAATTTGTATGGTTTGTCCAAATCCTTGGTTATCTGCATAAGCATAACAAGAAGATAAAACACTGATCAATAACCCAGCTAGTAGATTTAACTGACGCATAGATTGTTACCATCAGACAAATGGAAATTCATCATAACGTTATCTTGTGAGTTTGTTAAGCGATTAAATGCGTAGGTTAAAAATAGCGAGTTCTTCCTCTTCATCATCCGAATCTGTTACGGTGTGGCAACAATTAATAGATTTTATTAGTGTTGGTATCAGGTCAAAAATGCCTATTTGCTGGGTGGTTTTATGTTTTAACGTAAGATCTATGGTTGCTAGTGTTGTTGCGTAAAGGAAGTATTCAATATTCTCATTGCTCATATAACCTAGTGTAGGATTGATTAATTTTAGTAAACAGAAGCTGACACCACCAATTATCAAGCTAGGTAAGTTTGCCGCAAGTAGGTTGGTAGCAACGTGAATAGATTGATATTTGGCATAGAAATGCAGTTTTATTAGTGCGCTTGTAGATGAATAATTGGCGTACCTATTATCATCATTTTGATAGAGAGTATCTAAGTGTGCCTTTAATTCAGTATCATATCCAATAGCCTCAATTTTTATTTTCGTGAGGGGGCATTTCCAGTCTAAATTTTTTTGCCTTATTTTTAATAAGGAATCGAGTTCGTAGACTTTGTTGCTGGGAAATACTCTGACAGGATGCCGTATTGGTTGGTATGAGATTGCGCATATGAGATCATCTTGATCATATTGTCTTCCGTGCATTTATGCACTTCCTTAATAAAAATAGTGTTAGAACAAAAATGGCGATAAATGAGATGAAAGACCATTCAGCCATGTTTAGCATCAGCAATTCAAAGCCACGCTGGCTACATTCGGCTCCGCCTTTTATTACATGCTGTAATACTTCATGCCAGGGCAGCACTTGCATCATGTATTGAATGCTTACACTGCATTCAGTGCCATCCGTTGGTGGAAAGTGTTGCAGCCATATTTGTCTGCCTGCTAAAAATATACCAAGCAAAGAAAAAAGGCTAGCGAATATGCTTGTTAACAGCCGCATGATTCGATGGGCAGAAATGAGGCCTAATAAAAATAAAAGACTGAGCATGCCAAAAGCTGTGCGTTGTAACATGCATAATGGGCAAGGAATAAAGCCATCAAAGACTTGAAAGTAAATGCTAGCAGCTAATAAAAAGGTGCTAACTAATAATCCAATCAAATTCATGCTAGGGATAGATGTTAGTTTTAACATTATAAGTTTTCCGCAAACCAGTTTTCTAAAATTAATTGTGCAGCGACACGGTCAACTTGTCCACCTTGAAGTGCTTGGTAACCGCCCTCTCTAAATAAATGCTCGCGCGCTGCTTTTGTGGTGAGACGTTCATCCATTTCATATACAGGTAATGAAAAGCGCGCGCGTAATTCATGGGCAAAAGCTTTAGCATGTTGAGTGATAAATTGATCACTACCATCCATATTTAAGGGAATGCCAACAACAAATGCGTCAGGCATCCATTTATGTATTAACTTCTCGATAGCTTGCCAATTCGGTTTCCCTTGATGTGCAATAAGCGTATCTAAGGGGCGAGCCTGTTGTGTTAGTGTTTGGCCAATCGCAACACCTGTACGCTTCATCCCAAAATCAAATGCAATTAATAAACGTGCTTGCTCTGTTGTCATTAGTGTTCCGATGCCTTATCCCAGTTGTCGCCTATTCCAGCAGATACTTCTAGTGGAATGGCTAGTTGAACAACATTGCTCATGCGGTATTTAATTTCGGCAACCACTTTTTCAAGGTGTGTTTCAGCTACCTCAAATACTAATTCGTCGTGAACTTGCATAATCATTCTAGCAGGTAATTTGCTGGTTTTTAGCCATTGATGAATATTGATCATAGCCATTTTAATAATGTCTGCGGCACTGCCTTGTAAGGGAGCATTAATTGCTGTGCGCTCTGCTGCCCTTTGTCTGGGTATTTGGCTTGCATGTATATCTGGTAAATAGAGGCGCCTTCCCCATAGTGTTTCCACAAAGCCTAGTTCTTTTGCTTGTGTGCGAGTCTTTTCCATGTATTCGCGTACCTTGGGATATCGAGCAAAATAACGATCAATATAATCTTGTGCAGCATGTCTATCGATGCCTAGTTGTCGTGTTAAACCGAAGGCAGACATGCCGTAAATTAAGCCGAAGTTAATGGCTTTTGCATTGCGTCGCATCTCAAATGTCACATCATCTAGTGCTACACCCCATACTTCAGCAGCCGTTGCTTTATGTACGTCCAAGCCTTCGGAGAAGGCTTTAAGTAGGCCAGGGTCTTTAGATATATGTGCCATGATGCGTAGTTCAATTTGCGAGTAATCGGCGCTGACGAGCTTGTAACCTGATGGTGCAATAAATGCTTGGCGTATACGTCTACCCTCAGGTGTTCTGATAGGGATATTTTGTAAATTAGGTTCAGATGATGAGAGGCGTCCCGTAGCTGCACCTGCTTGATTGTAAGAAGTATGAATACGCCCTGTTGATGGCTGTATTTGCTCAACTAACCGGCTGGTATAGGTTGACATTAATTTACTGAGGCTGCGATATTCAATAATAATATGCGGCATTTCATATTCATGTGCTAATTCTTGTAAAACAGGATCGGCAGTAGATGGCTGCCCTGTTGGTGTTTTTTGTAAAATAGGCAACTTCAAAACTTGAAATAATATTTCCTGCAGTTGCTTGGGTGAATTCATATTGAATGCCTGTCCTGCCAGCGCAAAGGCTTGCTCTTCCAATTCTTTTAAGCGGCGTTCAAGCTCAGCACCCTGCATTCTTAATTTGTCTGGATCAATTAAGACACCGCAGCGCTCCATGTCAACTAAGACAGGAATAAGTGGGATTTCTATTTTTTCATAAACATGTTTAATGCCTTCTTCAAGCGCGATGCGCGACTGTAGTAATTGGTTTAGGCGCAACGTAATATCTGCATCTTCTGCTGCATAACGCGCAGCTTCTTCTACTTTAACTTGATTGAATGGTATTTGCTTGGCACCCTTGCCTGCCACTTCAGTATAAGGGATGGCTCGCCAACCGAGATATTTTAGCGCTAGCGACTCAAGGTCGTGACTATTGCTGGAACTATCTAGCACGTAGGATTCAAGCATGGTATCAAAATCAGTGCCTTTTATATCAATATCAGCATTATTAGCGAAGACTTCCATATCATACTTGATATGTTGCCCAATTTTTTTAATGTTAGGATTTTCTAGTATAGGCTTAAGCGCAGATAAAACAGTTTCTCTAGATAGCTGTTGGGGCGCATCGGGGTAGTCGTGTCCAAAAGGTACATAAGCAGCGAATCCAGGCTCAATACAAAAAGAAACGCCGACAATGTTAGCAATCATGTAATCAAGGCTGGTAGTTTCTGAGTCAAAGGCAACAATGCCCGCTTGGTTAATTTTCTCTATCCATTGATCTAGCTCAGCTTTTGTATAAACAATAGAGTAATTAGCGTATTTTTCGTCAGCTTGTTGTTTTTTTGTATTTTGTAGTAGTTCACCTAGCCAGGTTTTGAACTCCATTTCTTGGTAAAGCTGAGATAAAGCTTCTTTGTCAGCCAACTGCATGGTTAACTCATCAATCTTAGCTGGGAGATTTAAATCAGTTTTAATGGTAACTAAGGATTTTGTTAATGGAAATTGTGGGATAAAAGCTCTTAATTTTTCGCCCACTTTGCCACTGATCTTGTCTGCTTGCTGGATAATATTGTCTAAAGATTCGTAAGTTGCTAGCCATTTCGCCGCGGTTTTTGGCCCTACTTGAGGGACGCCAGGAATATTGTCTGATGTATCTCCTACCAGAGATAGATAGTCAATCATTTGGCTAGGCGTTACACCGAATTTTTCTTTGACGCTGGTGGGTGTTAACGATGAGTTGGTCATGGTGTTGATCAGAGTGACGTGTTGATTGACTAGCTGTGCTAGGTCTTTATCACCTGTTGAAATGATGGTGGGTATTTCTTGTTCTGTTGCGTGGCGTGCGAGAGTGCCTATCACATCATCTGCTTCCACGCCTTCCATCATGATAATGGGGATGCCTAGTGCGCGAATAATATCATGTATGGGTTTAATTTGTTGTCCTAGCTCATCAGGCATGGATAAGCGATTAGCTTTATATTCAGGATAGAGATCATTTCTGAATGTTTTGCCTTTTGCATCAAACACAACAGCAATTAAGTCTGGCTGATAATCATTTAACAGGCGCCTTAACATGTTGATCACACCATAAGCAGCACCTGTGGGGAAGCCTTTGGAATTGGTTAAAGCTGGCATGGCATGAAAGGCACGATAAAGATAAGAAGAGCCATCCACTAAAATAAGGGGTTTGATATCTGGCATGGTAATTCCTGAATTAGCATTTGCGCGCCATTATGACAGTACACATAGGCGTGTGTCGATAACACAGAGCTGTATTTGATATAGCAAATGGGTATAATCGTTAGCCTAAATTACTTCATGGAGGAAGCATCATGTTAAGGTTGCTGGCTATAGTCTTGGGTGTTGTGTTTATTTTTGCCGGCGTTGCTGGGTTTTTACCTTCTATGATTCAAAATGGTTTGTTATTTGGTTATTTCGAGGTGAGCGTACTGCATAATCTTATACACGTCATTTTTGGTGTGTTGGCAATGATGGCGGCAACGAGCTATCGTTATACGAGATGGTTCTTTTTCTTATCGGGTTTGGTGTTGATGATCGCAGGTGTGGTTGGCCTGGTGCGTCATGGCGATTTAACTGTTATGCACGTAAATGCGGCGGATAATTGGTTGCATCTTGGGCTGGGTCTGGTGATATTTTATCTATGGTTTGCAACTCGTAAAAAGAAATCTGGACGTTAAAAGCACATATATCATCCATCTGGGTGGGTAATCTTGTTTTGTCTGCCTGGATAGTGTACTTAGTCATTCTTAAAAATAAAATCATAGCAACGGCCCTTTATTGTTGGCGTCCGTTAAAATAATGCACAATTCATCGGTGTGTAAGTAAGTGCCAATGAATGCAGGGGTTAGCTTCTGCAAAAAAATCGGAGAATAGCGCTAGTGAGCGTATCAATTTGGGAAAAATGCCTAAGTGCGTTGGAAAGTGAGTTTCCATCTCAGCAATTCAATACGTGGATTCGGCCTTTGCAGGCAGAGTATGCAAATGGTAAGTTGACCTTGTTAGCACCTAACCGCTTTGTTTTGGATTGGATTGTGGAGCGCTTTTTAACTCGCATTAAAGAGTTGGCTAATCATTTTAATGAATCTCCAGACGAAGTGGCTGTTTCTTTAGAGATAGGCAGTACCAGGCGGCCAGATGTGCAGCCTAGAGCAGAAAGTATTCGCCCTGCTTCGCCTACCCCGCCTGCAATGAGTATGAGTAGTGCGCCACGATCATCGCAATCAGCTGAGTCCGATGGCTTGGTTTATCAAAATAATATAAATACTAACTTTACCTTTGATAATTTTGTGGAAGGAAAGTCTAACCAATTAGCAAAAGCAGCTTGTCAGCAGGTTGCAGAGAATCCAGCTTTATCTTATAACCCCTTATTCCTATACGGGGGTGTTGGGTTGGGGAAAACCCACTTGATGCATGCAATTGGCAACCAAATTGTGAAAAATAAGCCCCATGCCAAGATTTTATATTTGCATTCCGAGCGTTTTGTGGCTGACATGGTAAAGGCGCTGCAAACCAACTCCATGCCAAAATTTAAGGCCTATTACCGTAATGTAGATGCCCTTTTTATCGATGATATCCAGTTTTTTGCGGGTAAAGATCGTACCCAAGAAGAATTTTTTCATACATTCAATGCACTATTGGAAGGGCAACGCCAGGTTATTTTGACTTGTGATCAATACCCAAAAGAGATTAATGGTGTGGAAGAGCGTTTGAAATCACGCTTTGGTTGGGGGTTGACGGTGGCTGTTGAGCCACCGGAGCTGGAAACTAGAGTAGCTATTTTGATGAGTAAGGCCGAGCAGTCTAATGTTAATTTGCCGTACGAAGTGGCTTTTTTTGTCGCAAAACGTATACGTTCTAATGTGCGTGAATTGGAGGGGGCGCTTAAGCGTATTATCGCTAATGCGCATTTTACAGGTAAGGCTATTACATTGGATTTTGTTAAAGAGGCATTGCGTGACTTGCTGGCACTTCAAGACAAATTAGTGACAGTTGAGAACATACAGCGCACAGTTGCTGAATATTACAAAATTAAAGTAGCTGATTTGTTATCTAAGCGTCGCAATCGCTCGGTTGCTCGTCCCCGTCAAACAGCAATGGCATTGGCTAAAGAGCTGACCAATCATAGCTTGCCCGAAATTGGCGATGTATTTGGTGGTAGAGATCATACAACTGTTTTGCATGCGTGCCGCATGATTGCAGAGTTGAGGCAAACAGATGTTGATATTGAAGAAGATTACACCAACTTATTAAGAATATTAACCACTTAGAGAGGCGGTTCATGGATATTATTGTTCAGCGTGATGCTCTGCTAAAGCCATTGCAAGCTGTTAGTGGTGTTGTTGAGAAAAAACAAACATTGCCTATTTTATCTAACGTCTTATTGACGGTAAAAGACGGCAATTTGTTGCTAACTGGTACGGATCTTGAAATAGAGCTGGTCGGGTTTGTTGCGATTGAGACATTGACAACAGAAGGTTGTGTAACGGTCTCGGCGCGCAAGTTGTTTGATATTTGCCGCACGTTGCCAGAAGATACCGCTGTTAGGCTGACATTAGAGAAGAATCATCTGGTTGTTAAAGCGGGTTCGAGTCGCTTTTTATTGAATACATTAGCGCCTGATGATTTTCCAAGTTTGGAAGATATTGAATATTCAGTGGAGTTCGCGCTCAATCAAGGCCAATTCAAGCAATTAATGACTAAAACCTATTTTGCGATGGGGCAACAAGATGTTAGACACTATTTAAATGGTACATTGTTAGATATTAACCACCACATTATTAAATGTATTGCAGCAGATGGACATCGTTTAGCATTGGCAGAAATACAAGATGAACGGATAGGTGACGCGAATGCAAAAGTTATTTTACCGCGTAAAAGTATTTTAGAGCTTATTCGGTTATTAGGTAGTGACGATCAAGAGGCTAAGATTGCGATTGGCGAAGGCCGTTTTAGAATCATTACACCAGAATTTATCTTCACATCTAAGCTAATTAATGCACAATATCCTGATTATACTAGATTAATTCCCAAAGGAACGACCTCGGCAACGGGTGAGAGAGAATCAATCAAGCAAGCCTTAACGCGTGCATCTATTCTTTCAAATGAGAAATTTCGTGGCGTGAGATTCCAATTTGAAGATAGTAAATTACGTATTACGGCTAATAATTCCGATCAAGAGCATGCTGAGGAAGCGTTGGACTTGGATTATTCAGGGGATGCATTAGAGATTGGTTTCAATGTTGCTTACTTATTAGATGTGGTTTCTGCCATTACCACTAAATTAATTCGTTGCACATTTACAGATTCCAATAGTGGCGTATTAATTGAATCCGCCGATGATGATCAAAGTTTATATGTTGTTATGCCAATGAGATTGTAAGCGGTAAATAGTTATGTGTAGCCTGCATGTTAATGCAGGGTTTTTTCTCTAAGTAAACAAAAAAGCCCCGCATTAACATGCGGGCTACGCAAATTTTCCCTCAATTAGAGAATCTCCCATGCCTATCTCTTTACTCCGCATTACAGATTTTCGTAATCTAATCAATGTTGATCTAGCACCTGATAATGGTTTGAATGTTATTTGTGGTAACAATGGAAGTGGTAAAACTAGCCTCTTAGAAGCAATATATTACTTAAGCTTAGGTAAATCCTTTCGTAGTTCTACTAATAGCCGCTTAATTAATCATCACTCTGACAAATTTTCTATTTTTTCTCAAATAGTTAGTGACAACCAATTAATTCCAGCGGGGGTTGAGCGTAGCGCACGTGGCGCTCCTAGAATGCGTATTGCAGGCCAGGATGTGGCAAGTATTGCCGAGTTAGCCAATTTATTACCTGTTAGGCTGATAGATGTACATGCTCATGATTTTTTTGAATCTGGCCCATTACATCGTCGTCAATATTTAGATTGGGGGTTGTTCTATTTATTTGATGGATTTTTACCCGTTTGGCGTCAATTTGATCGTGTCTTAAAACAACGAAACGCTATACTGAAAGATAAACGTCCAAGAAATGAGTTAACTGTTTGGACTGATGAGTTGGTAAAGTATGGGTTGGCATTGGATGCAATGCGCAGAGAGTACATTTCGTTATTAACGCCTTTTATTACAGAGGCAGTGTGCCAGCTTCTCCCTGTCGCAAATGTTGAAATTCAATATTTACCTGGTTGGGACGAAAGTCTTGAGTTAAGTGAGGTGTTGAATGAGGCTGTTTTTGATGAATACCGCATGGGATACACCTTGTCTGGGCCTCATAGAGCGGATTTGGTCGTTAGTATAGATGGTGTATCGGTAAAGCATTTTTTATCGCGAGGACAGCAAAAATTGCTTATTTGTGCTATGATGATTGCCCAGGGAATGGCCTTAAGCCAGCATGCTAATAAGGCGCTGATCTATTTAGTGGATGATTTGCCTGCTGAGCTAGATGCGGCAGGACGAGGCAAGTTAATAGCGCTATTAGCAAAGCAAAAGACTCAAATTTTTATGACAGCCGTTGAATATGATGCGGTTCAGGGGTTTATAGAGGACCCCATCCTGGCGTTACCCGTGAAAGTGTTTCACGTGGAACATGGATGTGTCACAAATGTAGAGAATACAGAGGCAACACCAATTTAGGAGTAAGAAACGTGACTGTTAATGCAGCCGAAAACTATGATTCATCCAAAATTAAGGTATTAAAAGGCCTGGATGCAGTACGCAAACGTCCTGGTATGTACATCGGCGACACGGAAGATGGCACAGGTTTGCACCATATGGTGTTTGAATTGGTCGATAACTCAATTGATGAGGCCTTAGCTGGTCATTGTGACACTGTTTGGGTCACTATTCATAGCGATAACTCGGTGAGTGTGCGTGATAATGGCCGTGGTATCCCTGTTGATATTCACCCTGAAGAAGGGCGCTCTGCTGCAGAAGTCATCATGACGGTACTGCATTCTGGTGGTAAGTTTGATAATGATTCGTATAAGATTTCGGGTGGTTTGCACGGTGTGGGCGTTTCTGTTGTGAATGCTTTATCGGAAGAACTGCATTTGGTTGTGCGTAGCCATGGCAAGATGCATGAACAATACTATGATTTGGGTACGCCTCGCGCGCCATTAGCTGAAATTGGTACAACGGATGAGCGTGGTACGGAAGTTCGCTTCAAACCCAGCGAAGAAATCTTTAAAAATATTGAGTTTAAGTATGATGTGTTGGCTAAGCGCTTGAGAGAATTAGCTTTTCTGAATACATCTATACAGATTTACCTTAATGATGAGCGCACTGAAAAGGCGGATCATTTTAAATATGAGGGCGGATTAAAAGGATTTGTTGAAGATCTCAATCGCAATAAAACAACCATACATTCTAAAATTTTCTATTTTGTGGCAGAAAAAGATCGTGTAACGATTGAAGTTGCTGTGCAATGGAATGACACCTATCAAGAAAAATTATTTTGCTATACCAATAATATTCCACAGCGTGATGGTGGTACACACGTTGCTGGTTTCCGCGGCGCATTAACGCGTGTATTAAACGGTTATATCGAAAAAGAAGGTTCTAAGAAAGAAAAAGTAGCCACCTCTGGTGATGATTTGCGTGAAGGTTTAACAGCTGTTTTATCCGTAAAGATGCCAGATCCTAAGTTTTCTTCTCAAACAAAAGATAAGCTGGTTTCTTCCGAGATCCGCTCTATTGTTGAATCGCTGATGACAGAGAAATTCCAAGAATATTTGTTAGAAAATCCACAAGATGCTAAGAGCGTGATGTCTAAAGTAATAGAAGCAGCACGTGCACGAGAAGCTGCGCGTAAAGCACGTGAGCTAACACGCCGTAAAAGTGCTTTAGATATTGCTGGATTGCCTGGTAAGTTAGCAGACTGTCAGGAAGAAGACCCTACTCGCTCTGAATTATACTTGGTTGAGGGTGATTCTGCAGGTGGTTCTGCTAAGCAAGCGCGTGATCGCAAAACACAAGCTGTTTTACCATTAAAAGGTAAGATTTTAAATGTTGAAAAAGCACGTTTTGACAAAATGCTTTCCTCTGCCGAGGTAGGTACTTTGATTACTGCCTTGGGTTGCGGTATTGGACGTGAAGAATATTCACCCGATAAATTACGGTATCACAGCATTATTATTATGACTGACGCAGACGTGGATGGTTCACATATTCGTACCCTACTACTGACTTTCTTTTTCCGTCAAATGCCAGAGTTAATTGAGCGCGGCCATATTTATATTGCGCAACCACCGTTATTTAAAGTGAAAAAGGGCAAGCAAGAGCGTTATGTCAAGGATGAAAAAGCGTTAGATGATATGTTGATTACTAACGCACTGGATGGTGCAACACTTTATCTTGGCGATGGCTCAGCAATTACCGGTACGGCATTAGATGACTTAGTAAAAGAATACAATGCTAGTGTGAGTTTAATTAACCGCTTTTCTAAACGCTATCCAAAAGAATTTGTGGAAAGCTTAATGTATGCGCCATTCTTGAGCGAGGATATTTTATCCAAGCAAGATGCGATGCAAGTATTAATGAAACAGCTGGAAGATGCTTTAAACCAGCAAAGCGTTGTTTCTGTTTTTTATGCCATCGAATTGGAGGAAGAAAAAGAGAGGGGTTGGTGGTTACCTAAAGTGACCATTATTAATCATGGTGTTTCCCATGTTTATCAGTTGAATTTGGATTTCTTACAGTCACCAGACTATCGTAAACTTAATGATTTTGGTAATAAAATCAACAAGTTAATTGGAAAAGAGGCGACTATTCAGCGTGATGAGAAGAAGCAAGGTATTGATAATCTAACACAAATGATTAGTTGGTTAATCAGTGAAGCTAAGAAGGGCCAGGCAATACAGCGCTACAAAGGCTTAGGTGAGATGAATCCTGAGCAGTTGTGGGAGACAACAATGGATCCTGCTAAACGTGTTTTCTTGCAAGTCAGCATTGAAGATGCCATAGCTGCTGATCAAATATTCACTACATTGATGGGCGATGAAGTTGAGCCTAGACGCCAATTCATTGAATCTAATGCCTTAACTGTAATGAATTTGGATATTTAATACAGCTAACATGTAAATAAACAACATAACCCGCAGATAATGCGGGTTTTTTGTGACTAACGCGGGCATCTCCATACAGGCCATCGCCACCATTCTTTGTAAAATAAAAGCACGATTTATATTAAACTACTGTTATAATTAATTAATCATGCCTTTATAACAATGGATTAGTGGAGTGTGTTATGTCTGATGTGCTGTCGTCGTCTAGTCAAACCGCTCAAAGCCAGCATCAATTGCTTGAGCAATATGCTTCTGCGACTAGGACTAAGTTAATTAATAGTCCCCATGATCTCGATACTAAAGATCGTGTGTTGGATGAAATGCTGTCTTGGTGTAAGGAGCAAGGCAATATTGTCGTTTTAAAAAGTGCGACTATTCTTTCTTCAGAGCCAACATCACGCGCCGTACAAAATTGTAAATCTTTATTGCTTAGTAAAGGCATACATCCTGGGTTTGTGTATGCTGCTACCCCTACCCTCATTGGTCTATTATTAGCAACAGGTGATACGGCTGAAATTGCTAAGAAAAATAAAGGTGAAACAAGAGCAGTTTTTAGTGATCAGCAACGCCATTTGCGTGATTTAGTGAATGAAGCGGTTAATCAGAATGTTAGTGATATTCATATTCAAGTTAGGCAAACCTATACAAAAATTCGCATGCGCCAACATGGTGAATTGCACGTATATGCCGAATGGTCAGAAAGAATGGGACGTGAGCTTGCTTCTGTTGCCTTCAATAAAGAAACTGATCATGCTACTTCTCACTTTAATCCACTCATCCCTCAAGATGCTTCTATGCCTCTTAAAATCAATGGACGGGATATTCGTTTACGTTTAGCTAGTGTCCCTGCACACGGCGGCTTTGATATGGTGATGCGTATCCTAGCAACCGGTGAAGAGCGTGGTAAGACGCTAGATGAGTTGGGCTATACTAATAATCAAATTGATATTATTAAGATGGCTATGCGTTTGCCATTTGGTGCCATCATTGTTGCAGGCCCTACTGGTTCGGGTAAAACAACAACATTGGCTAGCTGTATGGAAATGGTGGAAGACACAGCAAAATTATACTCGATTGAAGATCCCGTAGAAAAAGTAGTTGAAGCAGCAACTCAGGTCCCTGTTAATACTGAAAAAGAAGATAGAAGTTTTGCGAGCATGGGACGTGCTGCTTTGCGTATGGATCCTGATGTCATTATTTTGGGTGAAATGCGTGATGAAGATACGGCTAATGTGATGGTGCGTGCTTCCATTACAGGTCACTTAGTCTTAACAACATTACACACTAATCGTGCAACAGCGATTATTACCCGTTTGGTAGATATGGGTATCTCACCTGTTTTATTAAGTGATAGCAGTGTATTGCGTTGTTTGATGTGCCAACGTTTAATCGCAAAGGTTTGTCCTAATTGCGCTATTCCCTTAAGGGCTTCTCCTCTACATCAGGCAAATATTCCAGACTGGGAAGCGGTGCTGGGTAAAGACGTGATTGATCAAGCTAAAGTAAGAGGTAATGGATGCGAGACCTGTCATAACACGGGTGTGGGCGGCCGTATTGTCGTTGCTGAAGTAATTTGGGTAGATGAAGAAGGCAGGCAGTTTATTCAAAAGTGTGATACGTTGGGCTGGGAAAAATATTTGAAAGAAAATGGTTGGATGGATTTCCGTGATCGTGCGATTGCTTTGATTCAAGAGGGAGTATGCGATCCATTTGATGCAGAGAAAGTTGTTGGGCCAATTAATCCTGCTACGCAGTCACGTATTTATCATTATCAATAATGCCAAACATATGTTTAGGCTAGGTAGGTTGAGATGGATTTTGCGACAATAGATTTTAAAAAAATAACAGATAATGTAACAACCACTATCAAACATTGGCAGTTTGGTAATAAGGCGCAGCTTGCTTTTTTAGAAGATTTATATGTGTTAATTAATGATGGTATTCCGGCGAATCGTGCTGTGGAAATGATGGCACAGGTAACGCGTGGTTTAACGCGAGAAGTTGCTTTCTCTTTATCTCAAAAGATTTCACAAGGTCAGCCATTAGCAGAAGGTATGAAAGAATGGTTTTCACCTAATGTGGTTGAAATCATTCGTGTCGGTGAAGCTGGCGGTGCATTAGCGCAGACAATGCAATCTGCAATTAATATGCTATCTCAACAAGGGGTTGCAATAGGCTCATTTGTAACAGCCGTTTCGTACCCACTGTTTGTTATCATTATTGCTTGTTGTGTGATTATTTATCTAAATAACTCAGTGTTTACTCAGTTTAAAGCAATCAAACCTATAGAGCAGTGGCCTGATGCGGGTATACGGTTAGTGCATGTAGCTGGGTTTATCCAGGCTTGGTGGTGGACAGTATTAGTAGCCGTGATTGTTGCGGTGATAGGGATAAGAAGGGTGCTAACAAATTACGTGGGTGAATTAAGACCTACCCTAGATAGTATGCCGCCTTTTAGCATGTATAGGCGTTTAGTCGCTGCAAGATTGTTGGAAACTTTAGGGTTGTTAGTTTCTAATGGCGTTGTTTTTAAATCAGCTATCAAAGTATTACAGTACCAGGCTAATCCTTACCTTAATTATCATTTAATGATGGCTGAACATTTATTAAGTACGGGTAAATCTAATATTGCGGAAGTATTAAATACTGGCTTAATCGATACGCAAGATTTGATGCGTCTACGTGTGATGGCGGAAGTAAAAGGATTTGAGCATGGTTTGATTCGCATGGGCTTGCGTGGTACCGAACAAGCAACTGATACGTTAAAATTGATTTCTCGTATTTTTGGCGGCTTGTTACTGTGTGTAGGCGGTATATTGATAGTGGTGATTGTTCAAGGTATTTATTTAACAGGTATGTCCATGGGCACATGATGATATTAACATTGAGAAATAAAAGGTTATCCGAGCAAGGTATTACGCTGGTAGAGATGTTACTGGTGCTGGTGCTTAGCGCAACTTTAATTGTTTTTTCAATCAGACAATATCAATCATGGAATAGAAGTAAAGATTTAGATCGACTGACTTATAATATTAATCAGTTATTTCAGGGGATGAGTGGGTTTTATTATGCAAATTGTAATTTAACAGGACGCTTATCTCCAACAACCGCTTCCCCAGTATTATTGGATTTGGATAGTGATTTAGTTACACCGCGTTATATGGATGCGCTTGCATCAAATCCGTTTGTTGCTAATAACACTAGTTATATTTTACAGTTCAACCAATATACTGCGCCTCGTACCATCTCGGTATCTTGTGGTACTAACTGCACGACCACCAAGCAGATTGGCACGATTGTACGTTGGATGGCCCAAGTATCTATTTTGATAAAAGATGTTAGCAATATAGCAACTTATCAAAAATTATTACAGGCAACCTGTACGTCATCGTTAGATGACACCACAGTGTCGCCTTGTAGTGCTGGTCAAGCAGGCGATTATTTGGTGTGGGAGCGCCCTGCTAGTTTGCCTTCAGGACGATATGATGTTAATTCAACGTATTGGTCATCAACCCCACGGTTACAACAATTTAACCAAATGTATACTACTAATCCTATCTTGACCTTGACGGGTTCTGATGGTGCAAATCAATATTTTTATTGCGGAGGCTAGCGCGTGCTAAAGAGAGAGAAGAATAAAAAAATACTAGCAGGTTTTACTCTGATAGAGATGTTATTAGTCTTGGTTATCATCTCGTCCGTTATCTTTATGGGCACCAATTATATTAGACAGAAGACAACTGCATTGAGGATTGATACAGCAGCCTTACAAATGCAACAAATATTAAATGCAGCATTAGCTTATTATGTGGCAAATGGTTCTTGGCCAGCAGGCGGAATTGGCGGTGCTAATTCAGCTTCAACAAGTAACTCCTTGCAAGGGGGTAACTATTTACCAAATAATTTCTCCTTGGTTTCACCATGGGGTGGTGTTTATTATGGCCAAGCAACGACTTCTAATTTTTATACCATCGGTTCGGTAACTGGATCAGATGCTTACGTCACTGCACAAATTATTGCAGGTAAATTGCCTTTTGGTTATACCACAGCAACAACACCCACTAGTGCTGCAACCGTCACCAATCCACCAACTGTGACTGAGTGTACTAGCGCTTCTACGACTTGTTATGTTGTTGCCTCTGTAACGATTCCTGGGCAGAATCTAAATAATGCAACATCCATCAATTATGCTGGACTTTATCACAATGGTGCTTGCGTGCAGGTCCCTACTTGTCCAGCAGGTACGACCCCTCAAATTTTTGTTGTTCCTGCCTCTGTTCACGGTGCTAACGACCAGACGGCTTCAGGTAATATTTACCCACTTAGTAGCTTTACTGCTTATGCAACAGGTACAGGTACAGGTAATGGGCCTAATCCTACTCACTGCTCTAATAAAGCAGTTAGTGAATCTTATGCACCCCAGGATGATACTTGTTATCAGACAGGCCCTGGACAAACAGGCACTCAAATTACGAGTGGCGATTATTGGCGAGTATGCCTGAATGTCATTACACAAAAAGGCATGGTTAGCTGGGATAATGGGTTGTCAGATAATTCTGGACACTATACAGGGACAATTTTAGCTGTTACTCGTTGTGCCATTTCCAATGAAAATAGTCAGAATTCTCAATTTAATGTATATGCAAGGTAATATTAATAGCAGGAGGTTTATATGCGTTACTTAATATGGTTGGTGAGCTTGTCTTTATTGACGACGAATGTGTTTGCACGCAATGTATCACCGACTACTCCTGTCGTTGTTACTAATCCTGATTCAACAGATATTGATATTCCAACTAGTAATTCAGTTAATATTAAAGTACCTGGCGTAGTCACTAAACCTGGTAACGTGACAACTAGCAATTTACCCTCAGCTTGTCCAGCGACAATCACAGGGTGCCCTAATATAAATGTGACTGAGTTGGATGCTGGCTACAATCCTAGCACTTGTCCAACATTGTGTAGCGTGACCAGTGTTGCTCCGGCAACACCTGCAGATACGACTAGCCCTGCGGTATGTCCTACAGGCTATTCTCAGATTGGCTCTTATAATGTGCAACCTGAATATAAATATTCCAGTACAACCGATATTCAAATTCCAAAAAATCAGACTGAATATAATAATTATAGAAATGCTGGGTATGTTTGTCAGAGAGCGGGTGGGGGTAAAAGTTATTTCTCAAGCTGCTATAGCGGTAATTTGGCAAAAGATCAAACAAAGGATGGATATTATGGTTGGCCAGGAAGCAGTCAAACAACTAGAGATGGCAATTATAGTTATATTATCAGTGCAAATAGACAGTGCTATAACTATGACAAAAATTGCGATGGTGGCTATATCAAACAATGTAATTATACCAATACCGTCTCACAAGCTACCTGGGATTATTTGGTCTATTATGAAAATTATCAGTGCACTAAAGTGCCTGGTAACTATGCAACAGGGCAATATCTACCAGCTAGCGTGCTTTGTGCCCGCATTACACCTACTTGGTGAATTTTTCTCCTCTAGAAGGACTCTCCCATTAGGGTGAGTCTTTTCTTGCAAAAATATTTAGACTTTTTCTGCAAATCTCTTATACTGAACTACTATTAGCTTGAAACTAAACGCTTTTTGGCATGGGTCATTAAAGAAGGATGAATGCCGGATCATGAATAAACATGGATTTCTTATTAGTGTCTGTTTGACGTTATTCCCATTAGTCGCATTGGCGGGTTGGCAAGTTTCTAAGCCAGAAGCGGCTGTTCCTCGCGAGCCTTTCTTTCAAGCTGGCACACAGCAAAAAAATGCTTTCGTACCGTCTTCCTATAGTAGCCGTTCTCTTCCTAGCCAGTATGCACGTTTAGGGCAATCTGCGCCTGTTTATGCAGTGAGTATTAGTGGGTCCTTAAAGGAAAATATAGAACGCATTATGAATCGCTATCACTGGAAGGTTATTTGGAAAGCACCTTATGACTATAACTTTGATGGTCGTGTCACAGGCTCTAGCCTACCCAATGTGATGGAAAAATTACTGCAGCCTTTTCCTTTGCAAGCTGTGATGTATATGTCTAATCGTACGCTGACCATCGTTCCAAGAACTAGAGTATAGGAATTCAACATGTTGAAAAAGTCATTTCTCTTATTAGCTGCTGTTGTGATGACGCTTACTGCTTGTCATTCTAAAGTTTATAATCAAACAGAAGGCAATGTGGCTGATGTAAAAATTAAAGCAGCAGAGGCTCGCACCAAATCAGATAATGACGCTAAACCTATTGCTCCTTTGGTGATGAAAAATGGTATGTATGTTGATACCACACCGATTAGTTTGGCTAAGCAACCTACCTGGTTAAAGAATCAGATTGTCATTCGTGGTGATCAGCTACCTTTCTCCTATTATAGCCGTACCATTGCTAATGGCGCAAAAGGCAACATTTTAACAAAATACCAAGTCGGTTTAGATGCTAGTGCCAAGGTCAGTATGAATTATTCTGGTACGATTAAAGGTGCATTAGACTTGTTAGCTTCACGAACAGGCTATGTCTATAATGTCCAAGGTAATGCAATTTATTGGCAAGCATTCGTTACTCGTACCTTCGATATTGCTTTTATGCCTGGTGGTACAGAGTATGCACTAGGTAATCAAGCGAACACTAGTGGCAGTAATAATCAGAATACCAGCTCGGGCGCTGGTGTGCAGACACAAACTAATAACTACACTGCTGGTGATATGACGTCCAATGAGTTTAGTAACCTGAAAGGGACGCTATCTATCTGGAAAGATTTGCAATCGACAGTCGAAAGCATGTTGAGTCCAGATGGTAAAGTCATCGTATCTGAATCAACAACTTCTATTACTGTGAAAGATAGACCGACTAATGTGCAGTTGGTCGGGCAATATATAGGTAATTTAAACCATAATTTATCTAAGCAAGTGTTAGTAAAAGTTCAGGTATTAGAAATTAGTTTAGAAAGTGATTATGATTATGGCGTTAATTGGCAGTTAATCGCGAATGCTTTTTCTAACTCCCAATTTGCTATCAATGGTAGTTATGGCACCCCTGTGAGCATCACTGCTTTAACCACTCAGCAAGCATTGACTGCTGGAGGCACAGCACCTAGCTTTCCTCAGATGGGTTTGATTGGTAAAAATAATGCTTCTAGTTATACTGTGTTGCTAAATGCATTAAGTCAGCAAGGTAAAACGTCAGTTGTTTCAGAGCCTAGGGTTGTCTGTCTGAATAATCAGGTCTCTGTGATTCGTATTGTGACAACACAAGGCTATTTGGCAAGTATTCAAAATACTAGCTTAGCATCTAGTTCGACAACCACCAGTGTTGGTTTGGGTACGGTTACTTCACAGTTAACGCCAGGTAGCGTGACAACAGGTTTAACGCTATATATTTTGCCAAAGATTTTGAAAGATAAAGTTTTCTTGCAGGTCAATGCAGATTTATCAACTAATCTTGGGATTACCACAGTTTCTTCTGGTTCTGCTGAACAAGGTAACTTGACATCAATACAAGTACCAAATGTTACAGAGAAGCATTTTAACCAGCGCAGTTCGATTAAATCAGGTGACACCTTAATTCTTTCTGGTTTTAGGCAAGTGAAGAATGTTGCCAATGCTAATCAGTTCTTAGAATCACAAGCATTAGGTGGCAAGGGTTCACAAGCCGTGAATACCGAAACAATAGTTTTAATTACACCGATTGTTCTACCTGGAAGTGCATAATGTCTTACATTACTCGTAGCGATGGCGAACATTTTGTTATACCGTCTTATCGAGATGTGCTGTCATCTGAGCGCAAGAGTCAGTTAAAGAAAGAGATTGTCGCTTTAAGCCAAAATTATGGTGAATATATTACTATGCAGCGTAAAAATGCGCTGCAATACGAGATTGCGTTTTCACCAGATACGGGTTATTTACTAGGCGAGTCTATTTGGCATCACTTTAAACGACCGTTAGATATGATTTATTGTGAAGCAATCCCTAATACATCCGAAGCCATTTTGGTGATTGTTAAAGCAGGTAGTGTGTATCTGGATGGTAGTTTTGGTTTAGATAATATTCCAGAAGAGCTTATCGTCTTTTTAACACAGCAAAATCATTTTGAAATTTATACCTATGGCGATGTTCCATTAACTGAGCACCCTACCGAAGGTAAGTTTTCTTTTGAAGAAAAAGCGGTAAAATCATTTACGGTATTAGATAAGCCAGCATTTTCTGAAGTTGCTTTATTAAAGCAGTATCGTTTACAGTTGGTTGATGCGGCGCTGAAAGCGAATGGCATAGGCTCCTTACCTGTTAAACAATTACTGACGTTTGTAGCACTAGGTGCTTTGGCTTATTTTGCTTGGGTACACTTTACTACACCAACGCCTGAACAAGTTCAGCAAGCAGCAGCTGATCCCTATCAGCCTTACTATGATGCGTTATCTCAGCCTGCACCAGCCGCGCAAATTAATGCTGCTATAGATCAATTAATGAAATGTTTTAGTATACCAGGCTGGCAAGTTACCGGTTTAACCTATGCAAATGGGGTTGCTTCTTTTAGTGTTCAATCTGTTGGTAGTACCATGCAAGTTCTTTTTGAATGGGCTAATCAACATAATGCTAAGATAGAGTTAACAGCAGAAGCAATTAATGTGACCAGCCGTTTTAATCTGCCATCTGAAATGCCTAAGAAAGTTATTTATCCAACAGCACAGATCATTGGTGCTTTAGTTGATAGAATGAAAAAAGTTTATCCTGGCAATGTATTAAAGCTAGATGTGACAGCTTCAAAAAGTATCTATAATGATACACCTATAAAGATAGCAATTGATGCTGCGACACCTGCTGTTATTAAAATGATTGCTAATCAACTACAAGGATTACCCATCGTTTTACAAGGTATGAAAATGGATGTAAAAGATGGCGTGTTAAATGGTTCTATTTCAATTGACGTATTAGGTAGCTAACTATGACACCAGATCAGATGCCTTCATCAGAAAACACCGGTTCTAGCAATAATCCTAGACAGAAAATTATTGCTGGCGCAGTAGTGCTTGTTGTCTTTTTTCTTATTTGGCAAATATATGGGATGTTTTCAGGCGGTGGTACAGCACCAGCTACGACAACTGCTCAACAGCCAGTTATTCCACCGCCACCTAAAGCAGCAGAATTGGTTGCTAAACCAAGTGCTCAACTAACACCTGCTGAGATTGAAATGGCAAGAGTCCAGGATGAGATGCAATCTAAGTACACAGCAGCACTAAATGAGTTGCAGCAATTAAAGGTATCACAGCAAATTGCAGAAGCTAATCAAGCGATTATGACTGCTAAACTTGCTACAGTCACGGCAGAGAAAAATATTGTTGAAGTGGTTTCCAAGGCTGTGCCTCAAGTTGCAGGAAATTACATACCAGGTATCAGTGCCCAGCCACAAGATAAACAAGCAACAGCACCTGTTGCGACGTTAGCTGTTAACTATTCTGTTATATCAGTTTCCCAGTTACAGTATAAATGGCATGCGGTGTTGGGTTACAACGGTAATTTATATAATGTTACAGTGGGTGATATCCTACCGCCAGATGGTTCAAAAGTGGTTAGCATCAATAAATCCGGTGTGGAGTTGGATAAAGACGGTGTTACTAAGAAGGTTTCTTTAGTTCCTATTATCTAAATGCTATTGTTTAATCAATGACAGCTATTTGCTGCGTTGACGAGTTACGTTTGCTGAGTCAGTGATGCTAGTTTTTCTAGGCCCTAGCAAATTTACAAATATATAGCAAGAAAGATACTGTCATTCATTGCGAGCGTCTACACCGTCATTGCGAGCGTCTACACCGTCATTGCGAG
>CAYZRM010000010.1:29001-30944 GCA_964480845.1 uncultured Coxiellaceae bacterium
TCATTGCGAGCGTCTACACCGTCATTGCGAGCGTCTACACCGTCATTGCGAGTGTCTACACCGTCATTGCGAGCGCAGCGAAGCAATCCACCCACCTGCTTTGCAAAAAACGTCCCGTGTGGATTGCTTCGCTGCGCTCGCAATGACGGCAGGTGACGGCAGATAGTCTAAGGTTTCATAATGTTCGCAATGATGGCATAGTGGTGGGCTTGGTTAGTTGCTCTTTATCAACAGAAGCTTACTATGCTCGAATAAGTGAAGTGCCTTATAATCTAATCTTTGCTATGAATGATGCGGTTTTACGGCATGCTGGGCAAAACATATTCCCCATTAAAAACCAGTGTCGCAGGCCCAGTCATGAATACCGGTTGGTTTTCTCCTTCCCATTTAATCTTTAATACGCCGTATCTAAACTCAATCTCCACTGTATGATCAAGCCATCCACGTAATATTCCGGTAATAGCTGTTGCGCAGGCATTGCTACCACACGCCCATGTCTCACCTGATCCACGTTCAAAGGTTCTCAAGCGTACATGCTTTCTATTAACAATTTCCATGAATCCAATATTGGCACCGCAAGGAAAATGAGCATGTGTGCTGAGTGCTGGACCTGCTTGTTCTATCCAAGCTGCATCAATAGATGTGACTTGTATAACCGCATGTGGATTCCCTATCGATAGGGTCGTTAATTCTAAAGTAGGCGCATGTGTTACAGTTAAGTGAATAACATCAGCCGTTATTTGAGGTATGCCCATATTTACAGTGATTTGATCATAGTTTGTGATATCGATAGCAAATAGCCCTGCAATCGTTTCTATTGCCAGTTTGCTATCATTATGTAGTTGATTTTCAACAATAAATCTAGCAACGCAGCGCAGCCCATTGCCGCATTGCTCAGCTTCTGAACCATCAGCATTGTAGATACGGCAGAAAAAATCTGCACCTTGGCTAGGTTCTATCACTAGCAATTGGTCAAAGCCAATGCCTAAATGACGATTAGCTAAGGTTGGAATGCTCCAGGTAGATATATCCAACTGTTGATTGAGGTTATTAATGACCATAAAGTCATTACCTAATCCATGCATTTTACTAAAGTGTACCGCCTTCACTTGTGTCACCTACGAATGTTGGGTCTTGTGGTAAGTATAATCGACCTGTTTGGCCACAGCCAATTAAACTAATTGCTAACAGTAAGATACTAATCCGTTTCATAACTATCCTTGTAGGCAACGATAATGCTTAATGAGGTAATCAGCAGTGCTTTGTTCGCCCTCAGCTTGTTTACCCTGTAACTTTAACAAAATATCGGGTAGTAATTCTTTACCCAATTCGACACCCCATTGATCAAATGGATTGATGTCCCAGATAACACTTTGCACGAATATTTTGTGTTCGTACATTGCAATTAAAGAACCTAAATTTTTAGGGGTGAGTTGCTTCATGAAAATAATGGTACTGGGCTTATTGCCAGTAATAATACGATGAGGCGCTAAGAAGTGTGCTTCTTCAGCGCTTAATCCTCTAGCTAATAATTCTTTTTCTGCTTCTTCACCCGTTTTGCCTTGCATAAAAGCCGTTGCTTGACTAAGCGCGCTAGCCATCAATACTTGATGGTGTATTTCTGACGTATTATCAGCATTTTTTCCTGTTAGTATGAAGTCCATGGGTACAACATGCGTGCCTTGGTGTAGTAGTTGATGATAGGCATGTTGGCCATTTACGCCTTCTTCGCCGAATAAAATAGGCGTGGTAATGTAGTCAATCGCACTGCCATCTCGAGCAACAGATTTGCCATTACTTTCCATTTCTGCTTGTTGTAGGTAGGCCACTAAGTATCTTAGGCAGTTAGCATAAGGAATGATAGCCTGCGTTTTAGTATGAAAAAAGTTGGTATACCAAACACCAAGTAGCCCCATGATGACAGGAATATTCTGAGCTAAAGG
>CAYZRM010000010.1:31044-38460 GCA_964480845.1 uncultured Coxiellaceae bacterium
TCATCCATGCAACGATGGTGTCAGCATTAGTCATGGTTTCAATTGTTGTAAATGATTTAGAAGAGATAATGACCAAGGTCGTTTCAGGATCAACTTTTTCCCAGATTCGAGCTAAATGTTCACGATCAACACTGGAAGCAAAAAAGCAGGTTAAATCACCTTGATGATAATGGTGTAATGCTTCAATTGCCATTTTCGGGCCTAAATAAGAGCCGCCAATACCAATATTGATAAGATATTTAAATGGCTTGCCTGTGATACCTAGCCAGCGATGTTGATGGATATCATCAACTATATGCCGCATTTTTTCTTGCGTGTTAACAATCTCATCAATAATATTGTTGCCATTGACCATGACGGGTCTTTTTTGTTGGTCACGTAAGGCGGTGTGTAAAGCCGGTCGCTTTTCGGTATGATTGACAGCACTGCCCAAAAATAATGCTTCTATTTTGCTTTTTAAGTCAGCTTCTTCTGCTAATTTAAATAAATGGCTAAGTGTATCTGCTGTGATGCGGTGCCGTGAATAATCAAACAAAAAGTCGCGCCATTCAAAAGAAAATTGGGTGGAGCGTGTCGCATCGGCTGCAAACCAGTCACGCATTTTGTGATTAGCAATATCATGCTGGTGTGATACAAGTGTTTTATAGCTGGGCAATTCAGTTAATTTGGTCATTTTCTACCATCTATTGAGTGTGTACACAACAAAGTCAGGCATGTATCATATAGGAAATGCGTATGAGGTACCTGTATATGGACGAACTTTTACAACATTTAGAAGTGAAGCTCAAGGAATTTATCAGCCAGCAGGCAGAGCTTAAAAAATCAAACAAGCATCTTTATCAAAGTAAGTCTATGTTGGCTCATGAAAAAGATCTCTTGATGGTAAAGCAGCAAAAAGCAGTTACACAAATTGAAGCACTTGTTTCTAAGTTAAAAGCGATAGAGAACTTATCATGACAACTGATATAACGAGTACCACCATTGAAATTTTAGGCAAACCTTATCCTATTCGTTGTCCTGCAACGGAAGTGAATTCTTTACAGCAAGCTGCTGAATTGTTAAATCAAAAGATGTTAGAGGTACAAGAATCAGGTAAAGCAATTAATATTGAGCGTATTGCGATTATTAGTGCCTTAAATATTGCTCATGAGTTTTTACAAACTACCCAGCAAAAAACCAGCGTATTAAGTAATATCACTCAGCGCCTTACCCAGCTACAAGATAAAATTGACCGTGTGATTAATGATACTGTGCCGGCGGAGATGATTTATACAACCGAGTAAGCAGCAATTAAGACAAAAGTTTCACACATTGCGCCACAAGGTGTCTGCTCGTTATCGCGAGCAGGCGGGGCTTGCAGCAGCTAAATTATTTGTCAATTTGCCTTTCTTCCAAGCTGAATATATTGCTTGTTACCTGCCAACCGAGCATGAATTTGACACTCAACCTATTGTTAATATATTAAGCCAGTCAACTCGTCGCTGTTATTTACCCATGATAACCGAACAAAAATCAGTTCAGTTTAGTCGCTATGTTGCTGGCGACTCTTTAGTTGCAAACCAATTCGGTATTTTAGAGCCTAGCGAACAAATTGAAGTGATTGCGCCAGAAAAGTTAGATGTTGTCTTGATGCCTCTAGTTGCATTTGATAATTACGGTCATCGTTTAGGAATGGGCGGTGGTTATTATGATAGAACATTTAATTTTTTGCAGCATCAGCCTAAGCGTAGGGTTAAAATGATAGGCATTGCTTATGCACTACAACAAGCTGATAGCATTGTATCTGATCCATGGGATATTAAATTAGATGGTGTGATTACTGAAAAAGGATATATAAAATTCTAATACTACTTTACGTTCTTACTATTAAGAATCAAACCCATCAATTCTCTAATTGCAATAAAGAACATCGTGTAGTCTAAATTGCTACTATCATTCAGCATTCTTAGTAGGTGATCCCATCGTTCCATTGCTCGTGAATTATTAGCTACCCATTCATCAATTAGTTTTTCTTCATTAGATTCTTTTTTGTTATTGTTAATGATTGCAATGGTGAGTGCACGTTGTGAGATATCTAATTCATCTCTTAGTGTTAGGCGTGCTAAGGTATTCCAATGACCTTCTCTAGCATCGGTACTGATTTGATCTCTGAACCAGAGTAGGTTGATTCTTTCACCGGCAGAAAAGTATACCTTAGCCGTTTTTAATAGATCAAATTTGTTATTGGTGGCAACTAAAACAATATTGAGAGCAGTGTAAATAGCTCGGTAAGTTGCAATCCGCTGAGCAATTTCTTTAGATAAGCCAGCATTTAGAAATTTATTTACTAATTTATCTAAATATTCTTTTGTTGAGCCAGACATTAGATTGGGGATGTGCTGTTCTAGTACTTTAATGTGTTTATTATAGTGTTGAATAATATGTTCAATTTTGTCATTTAAATGGTTGCCATGTAAAAACCATCTGGTTGCTAAATTGACTAGATTGCGTATGTTATAAAGCATTTCAAATTGATCATCAGCAGGTATTTTAAAATCCAATGACTCAACTAGTTTTTGTAATGTATGCGTATCAAATATATTAGCAGCAACAGTATGTGCTCGTATAATTTCTTCTATAGATGATCCTGTTTCTATTTGTAAACGATAAGCAAATGTAATGCCCATTTCATTAACAAATTGATTGCTGATTTGTGTGGCAATGATATCGCGTTTTAAGCCATGATCTTGCATTGCTGTATGGTACTTCTTGCAAACAGCAGAGGGGAATGCTGTTTCTATGCTCTTCTTGAAGTGAGGGTCTTCGGGGATGTTAGTTTTTAATATTTCATTCTTAATATGAATTTTAGTATAAGCTAATAGTACAGCAAGTTCAGGGCGTGTTAAGCCTATGTTATTTGCTTTTCTTTCTAATAATTCTTTATCCGTTGGTAAAAATTCAACGGCTCTGTTTAATATACCTATTGATTCTAGTTCTTTAATGTAAGAGGTGTGCAATCCAATATTTTTGATAGCATGGGAAGCTGAGTAGCTCATCACTAATGCTTGATTGTAGTTGTCTGATAATACTAGTTTTGCTATTTCATCTGTTAAGCCCGCTAATAGTGTATTTCGCTTTTTCATGGTCAGCGGACCATGCTCTACTGCTTGATTTAATAAAATCTTCAAGTTAACTTCATGGTCAGAGCAGTCTACACCAGCAGAATTATCAATAAAGTCGGTATTAATTAAGCCGCCATTTAATGCATATTCAATCCGGCCCAATTGAGTGAAGCCTAAATTCCCACCTTCACCAACCACTTTGCAGCGTAGTTCACCACCATTGATACGACAATACTCGTTTGTTCTATCGCCAACATCTGAATGATGTTCTTCACTTGATTTTACATATGTACCAATTCCACCATTAAATAATAGGTCGACTGGTGCCATTAGAATTGCGCGAATTAATTCATTAGGCGTTAATGTATTTTCTTCTATACCAAGAATAGATTTCATTTGTGGTGTTATAGCAATGGCTTTTAAACTGCGCTTAAAGACACCACCACCCTTAGAGATTAGGTCAGGATTATAATCTTCCCATGATGAGGACGATAACTTAAATAAACGTGAGCGTTCTTTATAGGAAATGGCAGGATTAGGATCAGGGTCAATAAATATATGCCTATGATCAAAGGCGGCCACTAACTTAGTATGCTTGGTATAGAGCATACCATTGCCAAATACATCGCCACTCATATCGCCAATCCCGACTGTTGTAATGTCGTGTTTATGTATATCAATATCTAATTCACGGAAATGCCTTTTAATAGATTCCCATGCGCCACGTGCGGTAATACCCATTTTTTTATGGTCGTATCCTGTGGAACCACCGGATGCAAAAGCGTCACCTAACCAGAATTGATAATCTTCTGCAATATGGTTGGCAATATCAGAGAAAGAGGCTGTTCCCTTATCGGCTGCTACGACTAGATAGGGGTCTGGCTCATCATAACAAACAACTTGTTTAGGAGGGATGTATCCTTTTTTCTTAGTATTGATATTGTCAGTTAAATCTAGCAGGCCTGAAATGAAGGCTTTGTAGCAAGCTACTACTTCAGCCATGAGTGCTTCACGGGTAGGGAAGAGGGGTATGGGGGTTTTTAAAACAAATCCACCTTTCGCACCAGAGGGAACAATGACCGAATTTTTAACGACCTGTGCCTTCATTAGTCCTAGTATTTCAGTTCTAAAATCTTCTCGTCTATCAGACCAGCGTATACCACCGCGAGCAACCCGAGTATTGCGTAAATGTATGGCTTCAAATCGTGGTGAATAAACGAATATTTCATATAGTGGAGTAGGTAAAGGCATTTCTGGGATACTACGAGAATCTAATTTGATTGCTAAGTAAGCTTTATGTTCACCTGCCTCGTCTAGCTGAAAATAGTTTGTTCTGAGTGTCGCTTTAATTAAATTGAGTAGGTGCCTAATAATTCTGTCTTCGTCTAAGCTGGTAACAGCTTCTAAGTTTTCTAAAATACTAGCTTCAATTTGTTTGGCGGGTTTACTTAAGGTCCCGTTCATTTTTTTATTTTTGACGGGATTGTGCATTGTTTTGAATAGGGTAATTAACTGATTACTAATTCGACTATGTTTGATTAAGGCAGCTTCTATATATGGCTGGCTAAAGCGGAATCGTAGTTGGTGTAAGTATTTAGCGTAAGCTCTTAAAATTTGGACTTCGCGCCACGAAAGAGCTGCACCTAATGTGAGCTTATTAAAGCCATCATTTTCAACGTTGCCAAAATAAATGCTGTCAAAAGCATCTTCAAATAGCCGGTTAACATGGTCAATGTTTAAGGTACTGTCTTGGGTATAGGTAACGGTAAAATCACTAATCCACACAGTATTATCTTTGTCTAAAAAGATACTATGAGGCCTTTCTTTGTTTGCTCTTAGACCCAAATTTTCAAGTATAGGCAGAACATCGGAGAGGGGAATGCTATCTTGCCATTGGTAAAGTCTGAGATGTAGGGTGGTATCTTTTCCCGCGCCTAGGTACAAATTCATTTCTAGGGAGTGTTTCTCTGATAATAGTTCAATTTTTTCAATATCTTGTCGTGCAATTTGTGCAGTGTATTCACTTGTGTAGTTAGCAGAAAAGGCAGAAGCATACTTTTTAGCAAGCATCACCCCTTTTTTAGAGCCATATGCTTGAATTAATTGATTTTCCAGCTGCTTTGCCCACGTGTTAGCCATGACGAGAATCCTTCTGGTATATCTTCTATCATCGCTAAATTGAGGGTGAAGTGTCAAATTTTGATCTTAAATTGATCAGTTGTTGGGTTCATATGGGAGGTTATTTCAGTTCTGTGTAGTCGTCGGTGTCGATGATGCGACCAGGTTTTTGTTGGGGTGCGTTTGGCTTATGAGTCATTGGTGGCTTAAAGTAGTGGCGAACCTTGTTGACAAGAAATAATACTGCCCCTACCAATGCCCCAAATAAGAATAGGTAAACCAACAGCATTAAGCCAAAAGTAAATGCAACGATTCCAACGCCTAGGATTAAAAATGGCATTAGTTTATTCAGAATTTGTCTCATAGACTAAAACTTGTCCCAAAATGATTTTTTAGTATGGGCAGTTGCATTAGCGTTATCGCGTAATTCATTAAGACGTCGGTATTTTTCAACTTCTTTATGTTGAGATGCTGACAAACTACCTCGATCTTGCCTAAAATCGTTAATAAATTTATCTAAATCACTTGTATAATAATTAAGGCCTAAAAAAGCTCTTATTTTATTTAGCATGTGGAGACTCCACTTGGTTGACTAAATGGAGTATAACAAAATATTAGTAAGACTGTTAATTATTCGGAGTCACGATGAGAGTATCTTATTGGTTGTTAGCATTATGGATGATGTTTTTCCTATCAGATGCAGTGCTTGCCGAAAACAAAAAACATGTGCGTAAGCCAGCGAAGGCTAGTAAACCAAAAATCGTGGTGAGGTCTGCTGTTAAGGCTGCAAAGGTAGCTTCTATTCCAACATTAGTTGGGGCATCTCAGTTAAGCAGCCAATTAAATGGCTTGATTGCAAGCGATGAGAAAAATGCTGAAGTGGGTGTTTATGTGAAATCCATGAAAACTGGGCGAGTTCTCTACGCTAGGAATGCGAATCAGCCCATGGTACCCGCTAGCACAATGAAAATTTTAACAGCCGAGGCAGCATTAGTTTATTTGGGACCTGACTATAGATTTTCAACACAGCTGCTGACTGATAATAAAGCAGAGATAAAAAATGGTATTTTACAAGGTAATCTTTATATTGTTTTAAGTGGCGATCCAACACTGACTTATAATGACTTAGTCGAACTATTACTCACCTTGCGCAGTCAACAAATCCAGGCCATTGCTGGCAATGTTTATATTGACTACTCAGCATACGATCAAAAATATTATGGACCTGGCTGGATAGAAAAAGATAAAAGCTATTGCTACGCTGCTCCTATTAGTGCCAGTATTATTAACCATAACTGCTTAGCATTCCAAGTGACGCCAGCGAAAGTATCAGGTCGAGCAGCTCAAGTAGTTACCTCTCCTAAATACTTTATTCCACAGATTCATAATGCTGTCACGACCAAAAATCCAGGAAATGCGTGCGGAATTCACTTAACGAAGGAAGCAAATAGTGAAATTTCTATTGAGGGATGTTTAGCTAGAGGCCGCTATCCAACTGGTATTAGTTATGTTGTGACTGATATTCCAGAATATAACAAAGCGTTGTTTAAGAGTGTATTAAAGCAATTACAGATTAATGTATATGGTAATGTTATCACTGGGGTAACGCCTAAAAACGCATCAATGATAGGCCAGCATGCTTCTAAACCCTTACACGAATTAGTTAATGATATGTTAAAGAAGTCAGATAATATTATTGCTGGGGCCTTATTTAAGAAGATAGGCCAACTATATTCGCGTGCACCAGGGAGTTGGGAAAATGGCAGAACGGCGGTGACTAACATATTGTCCAAGCATGCCGGCGTCAATACCAGCGGGTTAAAGATATTAGATGGCTCAGGGTTATCGCCAGATAATTTAGCAACGCCGGCACAAATGATGCAGGTTTTGAATTTTGCTTATCATCATTACGGTACTAGTTTTGAGTTTATTTCTGCTTTGCCTATTGCGGGTGTAGATGGAACATTGAAGCATAGAATGTACAATATTTCACGTAAAGTGAGAGCTAAGACAGGTACTATTTCTGGTGTGGTTAGTTTGGCTGGTTATGCAACTAGTAAAAATAATGAGCCATTAGCATTTGTAATTATGATTAATAGCCCTAAAGGTATGGGCTGGAAGTATAAGGCACTGGAAGATAAGATTGCGACAGCATTGACTAAGTATGTTGATGCTTAAATGTCAATCTGCCGCAAGG
>CAYZRM010000011.1:0-27076 GCA_964480845.1 uncultured Coxiellaceae bacterium
GTAATTTGTCTGAAACAGAAAAGCGAATATTAATGCAAGTTGAATATGAAATGACGCCTTTGGATGTGGTAGTATTACGCAGCGAATTGACGTTGGTTGAAGTTTCGTCCATTCTTTTGACCTTAGAGTTACAGGGCTACATTGACTCAGTTCCTGGTGGTTATGTGCGCTCTAGCAATTATTAAATAAAGGTGTCATGGTAAGATGTTTGAAATATTAATGTATCTATTTGAAAATTATATGGATGGTAGTATTGAGTTGAATGCTGATTCCCAAGCCGTGGCATTTGAGCTGGAGCAATTAGGCTTTCATCGTAATGAAATTGGTCGTGCATTAGACTGGCTAGATGGATTAATTAAGTATCAATCTTTTAATAGAGATAGCGCCACTGTCCATGGTATGCGCCACTACGTGCCTGAGGAATGTATGTATTTAACGCCTGAAGCGCGAGGCTTTCTACTCTATTTGGAGCAGCTAAACATTTTGGATCCTATGACCAGAGAGGTGGTGATTGACCGATTGTTAGCATTACAGCATAGGGAGATTACAGTAGGCAAAATTAAGTGGGTGGTCATACTTGCCTTGTTTAATCAACCAGATAAGAAGGCTCCTCTTGCGTTGTTACAGGATATGGTCATTGCTGAAGCAAATCATGTGTTGCATTAAAAACGTGCAGAATGCTTTAATTACATCTATAGTTTAGATCTCTTAACTAAGGAAATTCAGGGTTAATATGGCGCATCTTGTCATTGTGGAATCGCCTGCTAAGGCAAAGACGATTAAAAAATATTTGGGTAGTGATTATGAGATCATGGCGTCTTATGGCCACGTTCGTGATTTACTGCCTAAATCAGGAGCGGTGGATCCTGCTAATCATTTTGAAATGCGTTATGAGTTAATCGCTAAAAATGAAAAGCATGTCACGGCCATGGTTAGTGCAATGAAAAAAGCAGACAGCCTTTATCTGGCAACTGACCCTGATAGAGAAGGCGAAGCCATTTCTTGGCACATCTATAGCATCTTAAAAGAGAAAAAGGCATTAGGCAAAAAGCCTGTGCATCGTGTGGTTTTTCATGAAATCACCAAATCGGCTATTCAAGCGGCGGTAGCAGCGCCTCGTGAAATCTCAATGGATCTAGTGAATGCCCAGCAAGCTCGCCGGGCATTGGATTATTTGGTAGGTTTTAACCTGTCTCCTATGCTGTGGAAGAAAATTCGTTATGGTTTATCTGCAGGGCGAGTCCAAAGTCCAGCACTACGTATGGTTGTAGAGCGGGAAGATGAGATCGAGAAATTTATTAGCCAGGAATACTGGGATATCAGTGCAGCGTTAGAGGCTGAAAAGAAAGCATTCACCGGGCGATTAACGCATTTTGATGGTGTTAAGCAAGAGCAATTCTCTATTACCAATCAAGAGCAAGCAGAAGCTGCCAAAGCAGCCGTATTAAAAGCAGCAAAAGGTAAGTTAATTGTTTCTAAAGTTGAAAAGAAACAGCGTAAACGTAATCCGACAGCGCCATTTATCACCTCTACGATGCAGCAAGAGGCTGCAAGAAAATTGGGTTTTGCTGTTCAGCGTACGATGCGGTTAGCTCAGCAATTATATGAAGGGATAGAGTTAGATGGCGGTTCAACCGGTTTAATTACTTATATGCGTACGGACTCTGTTAATCTAGCGCAAGATGCAGTTGCTGAATTGCGAGAGTTGATTGTTGAGCGTTATGGGAAAGAAAATTTACCAGATGAGCCTCGCGTTTATAAAACCAAATCTAAAAATGCACAAGAAGCGCATGAGGCAATTCGTCCAACGTCTGCAATGCGTACACCAGAGTCGGTTAAGTCTTATTTATCACCTGAGCAATTTAAGCTATATGATTTAATTTGGAAACGTACGGTTTCCTCTCAAATGATTTCAGCAACCATTGATACTTTGACGTTGGATATGAATGCAACAGCTAAGCATGTTTTCCGTGCCACTGGTTCTGTTGTGGTTGATCCGGGATATATGCGTGTTTATCAGGAAGGTTCAGATGATAAGGCTGAGGATTTAGATGAAGAGCACTTATTGCCGCATTTAGAAGAGGGTGATGAAGTAGCTTTGAAAGAGCTAACCTGTCACCAGCATTTTACAGAGCCGCCACCGCGCTATTCTGAGGCAACCTTAATTAAGGCGCTAGAGGATCACGGTATAGGCCGTCCTTCCACTTATGCGGCTATTGTGCATACCTTGCAAACACGGACTTATGTTGTGTTGGATAATAAGCGTTTTAAACCGACAGATATAGGCCGAGTGGTCAGTAAGTTTTTAACCCAGCATTTTACTCGCTATGTCGATTATGGTTTTACTGCAGGTTTGGAAGATGAGTTAGATGATGTTTCTCGTGGCGAGAAAGAGTGGATACCTTTACTAGAATCCTTTTGGGACCCATTCAAGCAGCAGGTAGATGACATTGGCAAGAATGTAAAGCGTCAAGATGTGACCCAAGAAGTGATTGATGAGAAGTGTCCAGAGTGTAGCAAGCCACTGTCTATACGTTTGGGTAAGCGAGATCGCTTTATTGGTTGTACTGGCTATCCTGAATGTAGTTATACACGGGCAACTGGCGAGCAGCCTGCGGAGTCATCAGAGGATGCTATGTTGGTTGAGGGGCGTTCTTGTCCTGATTGCCAAGGTGAATTGAAGGTGAAGCATGGTCCTTATGGTAAATTCATCGGTTGTGGTAATTACCCTAAGTGTAAATACATTGAGTCATTGAACAAGCCTGCAGAAACAGGAGTTGAATGCCCTGAGTGTAAAGAAGGCAAGATCGTGAAGCGTCAATCCAGGCGTGGTAAGGTATTTTTCTCTTGTTCGCGTTATCCTGATTGTAAATATGCTTTATGGAATGAGCCTATAGCGCAGTCTTGTCCTAAGTGTGCTTGGCCTATTTTGACGGTGAAGAAAACTAAGCGCCGGGGGACTGAGTTATTATGTCCGCGACAGACATGTGGGTTTGTGAAGCAAGTAGATGATGAAATAAGTGTTTAGTTCCCCTTAAAGAAAAACCGCCCTTGTGGCGGTTTTTTTATTTGTAATGTTGGTCGTATACAAGTGGCAGCACTATGAATGCTTGCTTGGCTCAACATTATTTACCAGCATGCGTGTAATCTGCTTCATTGTCTGGTCTAGCATCACCATGGATGGCTTGTTGGTAATTGCAAACATCCCTATGGATTTGCCGGGTGCAAAGCTGATCCAGGTTGTAAATCCAGATACCCAGCCGCTCTTGTGTAATAAGGTTGGGAGTCCCTGTTTTGAGTAGTTCACATCCCAGCCAACAGACATGCCATCTTCAGTGAAGGCAAGATTCCAGAGTCCACTGGATATGGGGTTGTCGGTTTGACCGCTATAAACATAGGTTGCATGGTTAATGGCGTTAGATCCTTCATTGTTTAAATGGTATTTCAAGAAGGTAAGCATGTCTGCTGCTGTTGAGTAAACGCCACCGGCTGGTCTTTCATAGACAAATTGCCAGTCAGTAATTGCGTCGCCATTAATCCAGTAGCTAGTGGCTTTGCGTTGAGCTTGGTCGGGTGTTAATACAGTAGTAGTGTCCGTCATGCCTAATGGCTGAGTTAAGTATTTCTTTAATAGTGCTTCATAGGGCATTTTCTCATGAGCAGCTAATGCATTGCCAAGTAATGCGTAGCCAAGGTTGGAGTAAAGAAAATGTGTCCCTGGTTTGTGTGCTAGTTTGGCTGTTTTAAACCATGTTTCAGCAACAGCAGCATCGTAAGGATTATCCATGGCATCTTCTTTGCTGACGCGTATGGAAACGCTGCCTGGCAGTCCTGAGGTATGTGTTGCTAGTTCCAGTAGCGTTATTTTTTGGTTGCCATCGCTGGGGATTTTAAAATTAGCCGGTAGGTAAGATGCTACGGGGTCAGTTAGTTTGGCTTTGCCTTCGCTAACCATTCTAGTCAAGATGGTGCCTGTCATAACTTTTGAAACAGATCCTACTTGCCAGATGGTGTCAATGCTAGGCTTTTGTTTATTGCCAAGGGTGGTTTCACCGCAGCCAATCAAAATATTTTCTTGCTGGCTAGCAACGCCCACAACCATGCCGGGTGCGCCAGATTGTGTATAGGCCCAAGATTCAACATATTCCAATATGGATGCGACGGGAATATTCTTTGTTGTGGGGGATTGTGCGATGACAGCGCAATGGGTGGCCTCTTCTGCAAGGCTGGCGCATGAAAAAGTAGCTGCAAATAATGCAAAGATAGCTGTGGAGAATGGTTGTTTGCAACGCATAAGTAAAAGCCTTCTTTATATGAGAGATAAGATGTATTTAAGCAAAATAGTGAAATTTAGTCTAATGTAGCGTAGTATGCGAGGGGAAAAAAACGGGCGGTGCTTTTGGGGGCGCCGCCCAACATGCTCAACTCAGGTCTGGCAATCCTTGCCAAAAATACCATCCCTGAACACACAAAACGAGGAGTGGTTGCACAAGTCCTTTTTTGCGAGAGTAGTCAATCCGTGACTACGAATGCAGTATATCTAACTCCCTAAATAAATCCTGCCCTTTTTTTGATCACAAATAAATTGTTAACCAAAGAAAAAAACCTGGTTATCAGCTATTTTTATATTTATTCAATATTAATCATATAGTTATGTGTTTTTTAATGCGGGTGGTAGGGTAATGGCTTAGTGTTGATCAATCCAAAATCCCGCTGATTATGTAAGTGAATGCTTACATTTTCAAGGGTTGATGTCTTAATGTTGCGGCTTTTCTTGCAACTTCATCCAAAGCCGCGATAATAGGGAGATCTCTAATTTGGAAGCCTTTTTAGTCTTATGAAACAGCATATTGAAAGTTTGATTCAAACAGCCATTCGACAATTGCAAGAAGCGGGTCATTTACCAGTAGATTTGAGCTTGGCTGTACAAGTTGACCCTACCAAAGATAAGCTGCATGGCGATTTTGCCTCTAATATTGCTTTAATGCTCGCAAAGCCTGCTCAGAAAAAGCCAAGAGACATTGCAGAATTAATCACAAATAGTTTATCTCCCTCTCACTATATTGAAAAAGTTGAGATTGCAGGCCCTGGATTTATTAATTTCTTTTTGTCGCCAGCCGCATTATATGAAGTGGTTCCTACTATCTTGGATCAAAAAGATCGCTTTGGTCAGTGCACGATCGGTCGTGGTAAGCGTATTTTAGTGGAGTATCTATCCTCTAACCCTACCGGACCGCTGCATGTTGGTCATGGGCGTCATGCAGCTTTTGGTACGGTTGTTTGTAATTTATTAGAGGCCGTTGGTTTTAAGCCTTATCGTGAATATTATGTAAATGATGCTGGTCGTCAAATGGATATCTTAACCGCTAGCATTTGGTTGCGGTATTTAGAGTTATGCGGTGAAGAATTTGCTTTCCCATTAAATGGCTATAAGGGCGAATATGTTGTTGAAATTGCGCGCAACTTAAAAGATGAACAAGGCGCAGCCCTATTACATGCTGCAAAAGAGGTGATGGCTGATTTGCCTTTAGACGAACCACAAGGCGGTGACAAGGAAGTTTATATTGATGCCATTATTGAAAGAGCTAGAACACTTTTAGGTGAGCAGGCTTATGAGCATGTTTTCACGTTTGGTCTGAAAAGTATTTTAGATGATATTGAAGATGATTTAGCGGAATTTGGTGTGCGTTATGATAACTGGTTTTCTGAGCGTCAATTTGTTTCCACGGGTATTATTGATGAGTTGTTGACTACTCTGGAGAAAAGTGGCCACACTTATTTAGATAATGGTGCCTTATGGTTCCGTTCTACGCAATTTGGTGACGAAAAAGATAGGGTTCTAGTTCGTTCTAACGGTACTCGTACTTATTTTGCTAATGATGTGGCGTATCATTTAAGTAAATTTGAACGTGGATTTGATTTAGCAATAGATATATTTGGTTCTGATCATCATGGTTATGTGCCGCGTATGAAGGCAGCTGTAGAAGCATCAGGTATTGATCCTGAGCGTATGCAATATTTGTTAGTGCAGTTTGTTACGCTTTATCGCAATGGTGAGCAAGTGCAAATGTCGACCCGTAGCGGCAGCTTTATTACATTAAGAGAATTGCGTGAAGAAGTAGGAAATGATGCAGCTCGTTATTTTTATGTGATGCGTAAGTGCGAACAGCATATTGATTTTGATTTGGATTTGGCTAAGTCTAAATCTAATGAAAATCCTGTTTTTTACGTCCAGTATGCTCATGCACGTATCTGTAGTGTTTTTAGACAAATGGCAGAGCGTGATTTGGCATTTGATGAAGCGCGCGGTTTAGCTAGCTTGCATCTATTAACGACTGATCATGAGCGCCAATTGCTTAATACTTTAGCGCGCTATCCAGAATTGATGATGAATGCAGCGCTGCAGTATGAGCCGCATCAACTGACCAATTATTTGCGTGATTTAGCGACTGATTTCCATGCTTATTATAATTCTCAGCAGTTTATTGTGGATGATGTAGCGCTAAGAGATGCTCGTTTAGCATTGATTTCAGCGACTAAGCAAGTGTTAGTAAATGGATTCAATTTGCTTGGTATAACAGCTCCTGTTAGCATGTAGGTATGATGAAAAAGGACTTTAAGAATAGACACGCTACTAGACGTCGAACGCCTGCAGAGTCGCGCAGACGTTTGGTGATAGGGGCGAGTGTATTAGGCTGCTTATTGGTAATAAGTGGCCTGGTTGCTGTTGGTTATTCGCAGCCCCAGATTTTCCAGTACTGGGTGAGTAAAAGTCGACAACATTTACATCGCGATTTAGCTAAAGTGAAGCAGTTAGCAGTGAAAACAAAAGAGGGTCCTCCTCCTATTCATTTTGAATTTTACACTGCGCTACCTAATATGCAGGTTGGGAATGTACCATCACTACCAAAAGCAGCAACACCTGTTGCGAAAGTGAATACTAGGCCCGTTATCGTCAGTGCAAATGAGCTAGAAAAAGAGTTTTCAGCTCACATCAAACAATTTGAAGCAAACAAAAAAAGGTAACATCATGATTTATAGCATGACAGCTTATGCTCGTGCCGAGCAATTGGGTGAGTGGGGTAGTTTAATCTGTGAAATGCGCTCTATTAACCATCGATATCTCGAGGTCGGGTTGCATATGCCTGAGGTATTGCGTGCCTTGGAAATGCCCGTTAGAGAAACTATTAGGCAGTTAGTAAAGCGTGGTAAGCTTGATTGCTCCTTCCGTTATCAATTAAATCCAGCAGCTGGTAGTACGTTATTAAATATTAATGCAGAGCTTTTGCAGGCCTTATGTAAGGCAAGTGAAGAGGCTGCCCAGTTTTTAAAAAATCCTGCACCTGTACACATTCCTGATATTTTACGCTTTCCTGGCGTACTAGAAGCAAAAGAAATAGATTTATCTCAGCTACAAGGCGAGGTTATTTCGCTGCTAAAGAAAACAGTAGCAGATTTATTGTCGGCACGTGCGCGAGAGGGCGAAGAATTAAAGCAGCTATTTATTCAACGCTTAGACCTGATGCAAGCAGAGCTAGCTAAAGTCCGTGTCAAGCTACCAAGTATTATGTTAGAGCAGCGTGAGAAATTACTAAAACGATTTGCTGACGCTGGCATTGATCTTGATCCCTCTCGTTTGGAGCAGGAAATGGTTATGTATGCACAAAAGATTGATGTGGCTGAGGAGTTGGATCGTACAGATACCCATATCCATGAAGTTAGGCGTGTTTTGAAAGAAGGCGGTCAGGTAGGGCGTCGTTTAGATTTTCTTTTGCAAGAATTGAACCGAGAGGCGAATACGTTAGGTTCTAAATCAACTGACCCAGTTTTAACCCATGCTGCTGTTGAGTTAAAAGTGTTGATAGAGCAAATTCGTGAGCAAGTGCAGAATATAGAATAAGGATAGTAGGATGATTGTAACCACGACCATGGAGATTGATGGCTATCGTATTAGTGAGTATCGCGGTATTGTGCGCGGTATTATTGTTCGCTCTCCTACCATTGTACAAGGCATACTTGGCGGTCTTAAAAATGTAATCGGTGGTAAGATTGGTGCCTATACTGAAATGTGTGAGCAAGCAAGGCAAACAGCTTATGATGCCATGGTACAGCATGCAAAAGACTTAGGTGCAAATGCAATTGTTGGTATGCGTTATGATGCAGCATCAGCTGGTGCCGATCGTGTATCTGCAACAGAAGTGCTATGTTACGGTACAGCAGTGACTATCGTTCAACTACCTTGTCGGTGATATGGGTCTGTTTTTTTGGCTGCTACTAGGAACGGCGCTGGTATAGCCAATTTGTGTGGCAATATCTGGATATTGATTCATCAGTTTTAAGATGCTGGGGTTTTGCAGTTTTCTTGTTAGTTTTGCCGGTAAAGAATCGCCTTTGCAGATATGCTTGATTAACCCATTGATTGGTTTTGCGAAGCCGACGTTTTGAAATAGGCCTGGCTCTGATTTCTTTAAAGCGGCTAGCTTATGACAGAGTGTATATAGCTCATCAACTTTACTGCTAGTTAAGGCCAGCAACCTGCATAAAATAGCACCTGTAACTAGGCTGGGTGAAATATCAAAAAGTATCTGACTTGCTGTAGAAATGTGCGAGTAATCCCAATGATTCCTCTTCCCGTATTGAAATAAATGCGTTAAAACAGGGGTGTTTGGTTCGAGGCAGAGATGAATCGCTGAAGACAATGTGGGGCTGGTAAACATTTCTGTGTATATTTCAGCATTATCGGTGCTATCAAGCGCAGATAAAATTTTATCTGCTTGTTGAGGGTGATGTGCCAGATAAGCAGCAATATGAGGCAAAGAGATTAAATGCTTATATTTTGTAGCAATATCTGGAATGGATAGATGCAGGGCGTTATCTTGAATAATAGCCTCTATCAGGCAGGTAGGTAAGGTCACTTTCTCATTGGATAGATTCATTAGTAAATGATGCAGTGGTTCTGCCCAGGTGCTAGCAATGATATTAATAATCATCTCTCTGTTTGCCAGTAAATCTCGATAATATTTTAATATATGGATTAACGTATCATATGTGTAGCAGGCATTTTTTTTGTGTTGAAATAAAAGGTCTGTCATCTCAGCATCTAAAGTATGGCATTTTGCTAATATGCCTAAACAGTCGAAAAGATGGTAAGCGGTATCAGCTTCATTAAGCATAATTAGGCGTGGTACATATTGTGTTATCTTGGCAGTCAAGGGGGTGTCATTTTTTGCTGATAGGACTTTGCTAATATAGGCGTGTACATCAATGTGATATTCAGTTTTTATTTTTTCTTTATCAGCTTGCAGTAGAGGTGTTAGCAAGAGAAAAGAAAAGAATATATCGGTTGGTGATATGCCAGGGGGGGTGTCTCCAGAAAAAATTTCGTCACAAGTATAATTAAGTAGCTGATCTTCTGGTGTTGCGTGTTGTAGAGCATAGGTGTCAGAGTCAGTTGCAAAATCATTAAAGTATCGCAGTAATTCAGCTAATGCTGGTTGAAGAAAAGGGGGGGTAGTAGCGGCCTGTTTCAATTGCTGTATTTTAGGGATGAGATTATTTAGCACGAATAAATAAGTATTACGAGGAAAAAGAGATAACGCCATAAAATGATAAAGTGCATCATGAGCTGCGATGCTTAAGCTGGTGCATTCTGATGCTTCTAGTTCATGCACAGATGTTAAATTGTGTTTTACTAGTGGTGATCTAAGGCTGACAGGATGCCTGTTTTGTAAATGTAATTCGTACAAGGTTGCTTCATTAATTCTTCCAAAAATAGGCTCCATCTCTATTTGAGAATTCATATTGTATTGGTTGGCCAGCCATTTCACCAAAGCAATAGGTGGAATAATGATGGTGTTTTGATGCTGAGAGATAGGTTGTATTGAAATAGCCGGCGTGTTGATTAATGCCGTCTCGGCGGGTTTAACAACCAATTTTAATAGTGTGTCGGCTCGTACCTCTAACTCACTAAATAGGCGATGGATGCCTTCTAATTCACTGATTTTCTTGGCAATGGCCTCTTTGCTGACGTGAGGGTAGGTGACTGATAGTTTATTAATGTAAAGATGTAGTTTTTTTTCAAGATCAGAGGAAGGGGTAATGCATCTAAATTTGTTATGGTAGTCTGTTGAAACCATCCATAGTTGATAAGTTTGTAAGAATTCGTCTGGATTAATATGTAAAATATTTTCTTTTGGGAGGCTGCGCATATTGGCTAGAAAACCTGCCAAATCGGATTCTGCCCCGCTATAATTTAACTTGTTTTCTAGGAATAAGCCGGATAAGTATAGGTATGTTAAGTAAAAGTGGCATTGCTCATTGGAGAATGTTGTAGGATGACCATAGTTATCTGCTCGTATTTCATCAATAAATGTTTGGCAAACTGCTTGATGGGTTACGCCGGTGCTGGAGATGGCGTTCATGTTAAACTGGTTGATTAATTTCACTAATGCACTGTTTTTTACAAAGCGTACAAGCATAAGCGTCTCGTGTGTAATTATTATTTACTATTATAATCTAATTACTAAAATTGATCTTCTTCTAGGATATCTAATAATAGTTTAATGCGCTCTTCAGAAAAAATGCGTCCTAGTAGTCTTAGTCGCTCGAATGCAATATTGCGACGCAAGAATAATTCGGCTAGCGGATGGGCTGGATTGTTGTTTTCTTCGGAATACATGAGTAGGCGAGAAGCTGATCCAGGGTCAATGGTGTCTATCGTTTGCAATAAATGTAGGATGCGAGATGATTTAAGGTGTGCGCTGAGGGCGACAAATTTATCTTCTTTATCAAGGGTGAAGCTGTTTAAATCTTCAAAGGCATCACCTAAGCGCTTCATTGTTTTTTCGATGGCGGGATCGCCATCTAATGTGAAATTCTCGACTGATTCCATAAAGGCAATGACCCTATAAATCATAGGGTCACTAAAATTTTTCCAGAATTCGTTTGATGCTTCTAATGTAAATTCAGGCATATTATCCTCTATCCTGGTAAGGTACCTTGGGCTTTTCTTACTAGCATGTCTTCATTGGTGACATTTGATAAGACTAATAAGCTATTACCCATTGCTTGAGCATACAAGGCTTGTTTTTGTATTTTAAGCATTTCGCTTAATAAAACAAATGATTGTGATTCAAACATTAGAATTTGGCGTAAGACAATTCCAATTTCCTCTGATGCTATTTTAGCAAACCAGTTTGTTGGATCGCTGGCTAATTGTAGCAGCTGTTTTTGTAACTCATTAAATGGACTGCCATTTTTTGCATCAGCATACATGGAGCTGATGATGTAACTATCAAAGGATTCAACCGCCATCATGGTGTTGAAGAAGTTGCTGTAAGCTTGTTGTGCTTGGGCATTACCACGCCAACCGGCAACAGGAAACATATGTACCAGGCCAACGCCAGAGGCATTAGTGACGTAATTCAACATGGGATCTACGTTTTTACCGCGTGGGTCAGTGCTGAAGAAGGGTTGGCCTAGCATGGTGAGGTAGCTAAGGTCGTTTGCATTGGGTAATTCCGAGCTGGTTGCTGTTTGTTGGGTTAGTGGATTAATAAATTGAGTATTAGCCATATTAGGCATTAGAGATGCTTGGCCTTCACTGCTTTGAATGAAATGGTTAGCTAAATTAGTAAATACACCCTGTAAATTGCTAGTAGCAGTTGTGTTGTCAGTGGTGAATAGGCTAGCAGTTGAGGTTGCTATTATTTCGAGATAAGTTGGTAGGTTGTTAACTTTTGTTAAAATACCGTTGGTATATTCTGCAATTTTCATTAAGTAGTACATATTGCTATCTTCTGCAGAGCTAGGCATAACAGCGGTTAAGCTGATGCATATTCCTGCAAAGCCTAAGGCGCATGTTCTGAATATTAAGTTTTTTAATTTAAACATGGTGTTATCCTTCGATAGCGTTAGTAATTGATATTCCAACCCGCGCTTTTTGCTGGCGCATTTTGGGTGCCGCTGCGTTGGGCGGGGGCAGGGCTATTTGCGTTGTTGTTTCCCGTTCCTTGAAATCCAGAGTAAACAGGGGTGCTGTTCGCTGGCGCTGTGGTGGTGGGTGCCATGTTAGTGGTGGGTGGGGCTGTCACACTATTGTTAAAGTTACTATAGTTGGGTGTGGTAGTTGTTGGTGTGCTCGTACTGGGTTGTGCTGGTGGTGTAGAAACCATGGTTGATGTGGTGTCTGAGGTTGTTTGTTGATTAGGCGTTGCTACAGCAGGTGCCTTGGAAAAGGGTGCTGGTGGCGGCAATAGTTTTTTATTAATGTCATTTGATATGGTTGCTTTAGTTTGTTCACCCATAGATCCAACGGTGCCTTTAAAATCATCAGAAGACATTGATTTTATAGAGGTAGCTGGTGCTTGATATTTTTGCAGTTTGAGTGATTTTGATTGCTCTATACCCATAAACGTTTGGGCGGAGGCTAAAGAGCAGCTAAAAAACAAGATAATCACGTTAAAAGCTAATCTAATTTTGGGCATGTTGCTCTCCATGGCTTGCTATCCACAATATAACAAGAACATAGCTTGCATAAGCCTTAAGATCAATAAAAAGTTAAGTAGTTGTATTTATGCTGAGTATCCATAATAATGAGATGATAGCAATCCTATCATTGGAGAGTCGCGATCTCATGGCTATTAAAGATATATTTAAAGTTTCGCGTAAAACCTTTTTCTATCCTAGCGGTTGGTTAGATATCGAATCTATCAAAAATAATAATATTGCTATTTGGACTGTATTAAGAAGCCTATTTAAAAAAGATCAGCCTATTAGAACAGAAACATTTGAGCAGGCGATGAAAAGGCAAGGGCTAACAGAGGTCGATGTAAACAAGGTTGAAAAAGATTATCACCTCTACGTCTTTATATTTGTTTTTTGTGGTTTATTAGTGTTTGCTTATTCCTGCTATTTACTGGTTAATCTGATGTTAGCTGGATGGTTATTAGCTTTAGCGGCAGCCGCCCTTTTCTTTGCCCAAGCTTTTCGTTATGACTTTTGGGCTTTTCAAATTAAACAACGCCGACTAGGTTGTACTTTTGCTGAATGGAAGCAGTTTAGATTTAAGGGGTAGTGTAATGATTAACTTGTTTAATATTGCTTCTAATGACCAATCAATTTTCTTCCTAGGTAAGATCTTCGGCACCATGGGTGATGTTTTAACGCCAGGAGGTAGCACAGCTACTTCTATTGGCTTGTTAGGCACCATGTTTAAAACATTTAATAGCATTGTGTTAGCGGTTGCTGCATTAATTGTGATGTATACAGTGATCGTTGGCTTATTAGCTACTGCTCATGAGGGTGAATTTCTAGGTAAGAAATTTCATGGATTGTGGACACCCATACGAACAGTGCTAGGTATTGCAGCCCTAGTTCCAACAGCAACTGGGTATTGTGCATTACAAATTGTATTGATGTGGGTAATTGTGCAAGGTGTGGGTGCTGCTGATACCGTATGGAATACGGCGCTTAAATATGTTCAAGCAACGGGTTCTGCCTATGCACAGCCTCAAGTCGTTGATGTTGGTGTCAAAGAGAATTTAAAAATAGCTTTTCAGGGATTGGTGTGTGCTGCAACCACAGGTGTTAAGGATGGAGTGATGCAAGGGGCTCCTAGTGGTTTTGGTGGTTATTACTGTTCCCAGAATAATTGCACAGCAGCTGGCAGTAATGCTTCTTTGATTAGTAATCAATGTAGTGGCGATAAATGTACAATGAGTTTCGGTCCAGGTGGATATTGCGGTACTTTACAGTATTGTAACCCAGCCGGATCATCTTGTACTGAGGCAAATTCCAGGGCATGTAATGCGTGTAAAGCGCAAGCTATGGTTCTAACGGGCAGTGAGCAGCCAATACAGGGCAATGATATGCCTACCACCAGCTTCTCTGAAGCTAGCATCATTGGTACCTTAAATAAAATTGCTGTTCATTTTGCTGCTGCAGATGCTGACTATGTCAAGTTCTATTACAGCTCTAGTGCGAATGCAACGAATAATGGTAATGGATGGGGTTGGGTTGAAGGTTTTTGCACAGGTGCTAATCTTAGCCCTTGCTGTAATCCACCCACTACGGCATTTGGCATGTTTGGCATGTGTACAAATAAAGCTGGCGCTAATGCTTTCCCTGAGCCATTTACGATGGCTAGCCAGCCAACTGATGCGAGTACGGCGGAAATTCAAAAAGTTATTCTTCCGTATTATTTAAATGATAAAACGGGTGGTGTTGATTTTATAGAGGCAACAGGTGGAAACTATTCAGCTGCATTGGCGGCATCACTCATCCAAACGATTGAAGATACTCAGCTAACTGGTTTTTATGATGAAGCTAATAGTGTCGGTTGGATTTATGCTGGTGCGTATTACTATAAAATTGCGCAACAGAACGATAAAAATGCGCAAGGCGCTAATCCATTATTTACAGCCAATGGCTCGCCTTCTAGTACCGCATTAAAAAATTATCGAAATAATTTCAGTGCAGCCGGGGAATTGCTGTCTAGTATTGGTTCTGATGCATCGGTTGGAACAGATGCAACACCTCAGCTCACCGCAATAAAGTCTTTATTAAAAAGCGGTAATGGCTCTATCCTGCATAGTTTCATGAAAACTGTGTCTGGTACTAAAGTAGGAGAGATGGCGACTGATCCATTAGTGAGTATTCAGAGCCTAGGGAAAGGGATTTTAATTACCATCTTTATCATATTTCCTATTGTTATTGCTTTACAGATTATGGCAGGTATTGCCGCGATGGCAACTTCTATTACGGCACTGGGTACTGGTATGCCAGCCGGTATGCAATCTGTTGTCACAGTTATGTCATTTACAATTACCCCTATTTTGCTGGGTTTTATGAGTGTCTTTATGGGTATTGGAGGGTTGCTAGCTGTTTATACTCCATTAATTCCTTATATTATTTTTATTGTTGGCGTGATTGGATGGTTTGGTTCAACGATTGAAGCAATGGTGGCGGCGCCCTTAGTAGCACTGGGTATTTTATCACCTGGCGGTCAACATGAGCTATTGGGTAAAGCAGAGCCTGCACTTATGCTGATATTCAATATTTTCTTAAGACCAACCCTGATGATATTTGGTTTGATGGCAGGTATGTTGTTGGCCTCGGTCGCAGTAACAATTGTTAATGCCACATTCTCATCTGTAATGTCTTCGATAGTAGGCAAAGGATCAGCTGATTTTATATCTCTCATTTTCTTCATGGTTGCTTATGTGATGCTGATTTTGACGGTATTGAATAAGTGCTTTGCTATGATTTACATTATCCCTACTCGTACAATGCGTTGGATTGGTGGCCAGGGTGATGATTATGGTGAAGGCGATGCAATGGGTGAGGTTAAGGGTGCCGTTGGCGGTGCAGCAGGTCAGGCGGCAGGCGCAGCAGCGGGTGCTGCCCAGCTAAGTAAAGAAGGGCCTAAGTCCCGCGGAGATCATGGTAAGGCTGCTAATGAGAAAGAGAGGGCAGATAGCGAGAAAGCAGAGATGACAGCAAAAAAGGCATCTGATGCGAATAAATCAATGGCAGATCTGGCTAATAAAAATGATAAGAAGCCACCATCCCCAGAAGGTAAGTCATAGGTTTTTAAAATACACGAATAGTTGCAAGTGTAAATGCTTGTATGCCTGACCCAAAACTTGTCACCCCGCGAAGGTGATGTGACAAGTTTTGCATAGGCTGGTATTTATGCGACGGTAAGGCTCAGAAAAGCGGGTTAGTGATGGGCTTCTTTCTCTTCCCGATTAGCTTGCTCAGCAATAATGTTGTATTGTCTTTCTGTAATGATGCCAGCTTTAAATTTTTCCTCAGCATCAGCTGTCATTGTTTTGCCATGTTCTTTAACTAGCTTTCTAACGACATTGGTAATATTTAAAATATCTGTCTCAAGCAGAATATCACGTACTTGTTCGTTAAAGACTAAGTATTCGCGTAGTGCAACGCGTTTACCATCGACAGTTGGCACTAGTCGTTGTGAAATCACTAAGCGCACTGTTTCAATGATATCAACCGTGCGCCCTTGGCGTTCTTCTGCAGGGAAGGTGATTACTAAGCGTCGTATTGTTTCTGCAACACTATTACTGTGTAACGTGGTATAAACTGGATGGCCAGTCATGGCAGCTTCCATGACGGCGCCTATTGTTTCTGGGTCTCTTGCTTCGCCAACTAAAATTAAGCGTGGTTTACGCCTTAATGCATTTCTTACACCGGCCGCAAAGCTAGGTAAGTGTCTAGGAATTTCAGACTGGCTCACAATGCTAGAAATTTTCTCAACACTATCAAATACAAATTCGATAGGTGCTTCATAGGTTAAAATTTTACGATGGCTTTCGGCATCTTCTGTAATGTTACGAATAATAGAGGCTAATAAGGTGCTTTTACCCGAGCCAGTTGCACCGGTTACATATACCACGCCTTGTTCTGGTGTCAGGGCGTCAGTAATAGCTTGTGGCAAATCCATGTCCGCTAATTTAGGCGGATCCGTTGGGATAGTTCGTGCAGTGATTTGAATGCCATCATGACCTTCTACTTGGCAAGCGGTGCCATTAATACGAAAACGATAGCGTTCTGATCGATTGGGCTTTATCTCATAATGCGTATCAATATCTTTACCAGACATGATGATGGTTGTTGCATTGGGTCCGTACATTTCATTAAGGACTTCGCCAACTTCTACGTTAGATAGGCGACGTCTGGTGATTTTATTCAGACGACCAAATATTTCCGCAATAATAGGTTCACCTGTTTGAAAGGTAATATCAGAGGCGCCTAGTTTGACACAGTGAATCAAAATCTCATTCACAGCATCAATGGTTAATCTCACTGGTTCTTGCGGAAATAGAAAGTCACTCATTATTTTTCACCACCACAGCCTTCCAATGACGGCTATTTGTTTGAAGTTTAGGTAATTCAACAATACGTAATACTTGATCATTGATGCGCATATCTGAGCCATCACCGGTGATGCCGAGTTCTGTTCTGGCAACAAATGGTGGGCTAATCATATTTTCGTGCAGTAATTTGCGGTATAACACCATGCCTCGAAAATCCCGCTTTAAGCGAGCCATATTTTGTTGAAAAATACTATAAGATTGTTCTATGCCTTTCTCCCAGCCAGCACGCACGCCTTCTTTCCAAATGCGCTGCTCTTCGCTAGTACGAGGAAGTAGTGTTTTATCAGGTAAATCTGGTTTGGCGTAGCTTAACCATAAATATTCGCGCCAATTCGGTGCGGTGGTTGCAAAGCGGGCTTGATGAACAATTTTATAGGTCCTATCCGATACGCGTATGGTATTAGGGTCAGATAGGTTTAAATTATTATCGCCTTCCTCTAAGACAGGTGGAATGACGCCATGGCTTAACACCATGGCATTAAAATTAAAAATGGTTTCCAGGTATTTGCTATCTTGTGTTAGTTGTAGATTGATTTTTTCTGAGGCCCACGCGAGGCCGCCTTGTGCGCCTATGCTCATGGCGGAATCTTTTAATGATTTTAGGCGTAATCCACTTAATTCAGTTTTATCGCTGGAACCGGTTACACTGTGAGGGCGTACTCTAATTTGCTCAAGCTGGGAGAGGTTGGCTGTATTAACATCACTTAAGTCTTGGTAGTGACTGCTGGCACATCCTCCTAGTAGGAATGAAAGAACGCAGATAAAGACCAACTTATGCTTCATGCCGTTTAACCTTAATTTTTAGCGTAACGTAGCTCAATCACGCGACTGCCTGGAAATACAACGATAGAAGCGCGTCTTCCACACTGATAGCCAACATCCCTTAATATATCGCCTAGCATCGTATTTTGTGTATAGACTGTTACAATAACAGGAATGGCAGGAGCTGTTCCTAGGACGCGTACACGATAATTTGCCGCTTGTGCAATTTGTTGTACGAGTGGTTCAACAGGGCCTGACCAATCAATAGAGGTTAATCCCCCCATGCCGTAAGACGCAGGGCTGGGTGGTGGTGCTACTTTGGGTAAAGGATGTGCGGCTTGTGCTGTTTCGGCTAAATCAACAACTGATCGGCTGACCGCATAAGATGCTTCAGCTAGTGAATTACGTGTTTTACTACCATCGTAGTGAGGCGGTTCTTGTCGTGGCGAGATGCAGCCTGCCATTGCGAAAGAAGCCAGAATAACGATTAAGCCAGTGTTTAATCTCATTTATATTGATATTCCTTCATCACCGAACAACCATGTTATAACGAGTCTAATGAAATTGGAATAGCAGATGCTAGATAGTGTTGGAATACTGAAATAAGGTAGGTAGAATGATTGAAAATAGGAGGGCGAAATGGCACATTGGCGTGATTCGGCAAGGAATGTCAGGCTTTGGTTTATCGATTTTAGAGCAGCTTTTCCTTTATTAATTCTGTTGTTTCATATTCGATTGTGGACGTTTATCTTTGCCGTTGTTGCGACAATCTTCTTCGCTATGTTAGAGCGTTTTGGCTTTACTGTGGCAGTCTTTTCTCGCTGGTTGCGAGCCTATATTGCAGGTCCTAGAAAAATTGCACAACCTTGGTGGAAAAACTAATGGCTATTGATATTACAGAGCAAATGATTAAAGTAGCGCGTCATATGAAAGGGAATTTTACTTTAAATGGTCGTCCTATGACGATGGAGGAAGTGTTCTCCTTGTCTGGATTATTGCCAGGTATTGCTAGACGTGCAGATCAACTTTGTTCTTTATGCTTAGGCTATGGTATTGGTGTCACGTTTGAAGATGCCGAAGGATCACCTTTAGGGATTAAGGCGGTGTTTGATGATATGACGCCTAATACATTGCGATTACTATGTTTGGTGGATGTGTTGATGGAATTAATGAAGTCAACGATGCGTGGTAGTCCTACGGCGCTAGATCAGCTTCTGTATGATTAATCTAATCTGCGCCAGTAAGTAGGGGGTAGATGGTGCACAGTCAGCGGCTATTTACCTTGCTAGTAACTCAGCCACTGCTTCTTTCGCGCTCATGCTCCCTTGTAAAATTGCCCAAACAGTTTCACTAATGGGCATATCTATGCCATGCTTTTTGGCCATTTGCACCACTAACTCCGCATTTCGCTTACCTTCGATTGCTTGGCCTATCGCTTTTTCTGCTTCGGCGATACTCTGGCCTTTGCCTAATGCTAAACCCAGCCGACGATTACGTGACTGATTATCAGAGCAGGTGAGAATGAGGTCGCCCATCCCAGATAAGCCTATGAAGGTATCTAGCTGACCACCTAATGCTGTTCCTAGTTTAACTATCTCAGCTAATCCATTGGTAATCAGTGCGCTACGCGCGTTTGATCCTAATTCCATACCATCAAAAATACCAGTAGCAATCGCAATGACATTCTTAGCAACGCCGCCAAATTCAACACCAATAACATCATCACTTTGATGAATTCTAAAAATGGGGCTATTGAAGCGTTGTGTGAGGCTTTCTACAGCCTGCTTGTTTTTACTAGCAATCATGACTGCTGCGGGCAACCCTGCAGCGACTTCTTTTGCAAACGATGGCCCAGATAAAACAGCAAAAACTCTATCTTCACCTAGGACTTCAGCGACAAGTTCACCAAACAATTGTCCCGTTTTGGCATCTATTCCTTTGGACGCACACGTGATTCTAGTGTGGGCGGCAATATGCGGTTTGACAGATTCCAATGTGGAGCGGAAACCAACAGAGGGCACCACCATTAAGATATCTTCTACTCCGTCTACGGCATCAGCCAAATTTAGCATGGGCTTGATCGTATTAGGGAAAGGGTGGCCTGGCAGATATTGGTTATTGGCATGGTCGGCCAGCATGGCATCTACCTCAGCTTTATCGAAGCTCCAAAGATGCACTGTTTGCCCGCGTCTTGAGAGATAAAGTGCAATCGCACTACCCCAAGAGCCTGCACCTAGAATTGCGATTGGTTTCAATGACTGGCCGTCCATGTTTATTTCCTTTTAGTTCATGTGTGATTTATCGGTTGCTTGCTGTTCCATATGCTGTGCATATAGTGCATCAAAATTAACAGGCGCTAAAATTAATTGTGGGAAGCCGCCGCGTACAACGATATCAGATACAACTTCTCTAGCATAAGGGAATAAAATATTAGGACAGAAGCTGCCTAGCATTTGATGTAATTGATCTTGAGGGAAATTGCGTACCATGAAGACGCCTGCTTGCTGGATTTCAATCAAGAAAGCTGTTTTTTTGTTGCTAGTAACGGTTGCAGTGATAGATAGCACTACTTCGTGTAAATCATTTTCTAGGCGGTTGCTTTTGGTTTCTAAGTTTAAAGAAACTTCTGGTTTCCATTCTTCTAAGAAGGTTTGGGGTGTATTTGGCGATTCGAAAGAAATATCTTTCACAAAAATACGTTGAATATCAAATTGTGGCGCATCATTGTTATTTTCTTTATTCATATCTTGCATGAGTATACATCCTATATATTAGCGTTATGACTTTAATAGCTCATCGAGTTTACCTGACTTTGCCAGGGCCGCAAGGTCGTCGTAACCCCCGATAGGCTGATCATTGATAAAAATTTGAGGAACAGTTCTTCTATTGCTCAGTCTGATCATTTCATCACGTTGTGCTTCATCTAAATCGATGCGTATTTCTTTAAAGGCAACTTGACGAGCATCGAGTAATGATTTGGCCATACGGCAATAAGGGCAGTTATCTTTGGAATACATGACGACATTAGGCATGACTCTCTCCTAAATTAATTTTTGACTAAAGGCATAGAGGCATCTGACCAAGTGCGAATGCCGCCGGATAATACATAAGCATTATAGCCCGCTTTTTTTAATTTGGCGGCTATTTTTAAAGAATCAACCCCTGACGCACAAACAATGATGAGTGGTTTGTGGCGATATTTTTCTAATTTTTTGTTAGTTGCTAGGAAATCTTTTGCCGGCATGGAAATGGCATCAACGATATGGCCGTTTTGAAAGGCTTCTGTGGGGCGCACATCGATGATAACAGCTTGTTCGCGGTTAATTTTTTGCGTGGCTTGGGCAGCTGTTAAGTTGGAGCGATGACGATTAGCTCTAATAAACTCCACAATGCTAGCTAGGAAAAAAATGATAATTAAAGCGATGGTGAGTGTGTTGTGATGAGATAGAAAATTGATCAGTTCTTGCATGTGGTTACCTTACACGAAATAGTTTATAGGTGGGTAATGTACCGTTCTTCTTGCAAAACGACAACTTACAAGCGCCTAGCACAGCACCAAATATCTACTTGGCTGGCATCGGCAGCTAATAGTGCGTGCGTTAGTGCTTTAACAGTACTCCCAGTTGTTACGACATCATCTAGGATGGCAATATGCAGCCCTGAATAATGTTGTGTAGCAGTAAAGGCATTTTTAAGGTTGGCTTGCCTCTCTTTAATGGGTAATTGACTTTGCGCAAGTGTTGTTTTGGTTCTGGTGATGCCAGTGGTATCCACGGGTATCTGCAATGAACGACCGATAGGCTTGGCAATCTCTAATGCTTGATTAAATCCTCGTTCTTTTAATCTGTGAATATGCAGTGGTACGGGTAGTATGATATTGGGCAGTGGTTTTTCTTTATACCAGGTTTCTACCACATGCTTATGCATTAACTTGCCTAAGGTGTGAGCATGGGTTAGCTTGTGTTGAAATTTTAACTGAATGATCAGCTCTCCTATTGGGTAGGTATAAGGAAATAGTGCGCAAGTACGTGCAAAAGGCGGTGGATTTGAAAGGCAGGCCCCGCAAGCTTGTAGATCTGATGGTATTTCTTTTGCGCAGTGGTAACAAGTATGAGATAAAGCAGGCAGATTCTGATAACATGCTGGACAAATAGCATATGCCGTCAGGCATGATTGCCCACAGAGAATACAGCGCCTGGGTAATAAGGCATCAATAATATGAGTGTAATATGGTATGAGTATATCGAGCATTAAGTGGTCTCCTGATAACTATCAAAAAGCGGCAGTGATTGCGGCTGAAGTGGGAAATGATTTATTAGAGCGCTTATCGCTGATGACTATTGAGCCAGCAACTATTCTGGACCTTGGTTGTGGTAGGGCGGAATTGGCTGGGCGTTTGCAAGCGCGTTATCCGAATGCTAAGGTGCTAGCACTTGATTTAAGCATGGATATGTTGCGGGCTGCTCCCTCTATACCCATGACAACAATACAGGCGGATGCTCATCAATTGCCATTAGCTGCTCAATCAGTGGATCTTATTGCGGCTAATTTTTTGCTACCTTGGTGTGAAGATGGGCTGGCAGTGTTAAAAGAATGCCATCGTGTGTTGCGGCCACAGGGTGTTTTGATTTTTACGGCCTTGGGCCCTGATACCTTGCGGGAATACCAAGGATATTTGGGGGTGCAGCCTCATATAGTCGATATGCATAACTTGGGTGATGAATTGATTCACTTGGGGTTTGCTGATCCTGTGTTGGATGTGGATTATTACACAGTAGCTTATAAAAGCCAGGAAAAATTATTAAAAGAATTAGAAGATGCCGGGATGCTTTTGCCCGGCGATGGTGGTGACCTGCCAGCACAAGCTGATGAGTGGTTAGCAACTTATGAGATTATTCATGGCCATAGCTGGATGCCACCTGAATCAGATGGTTTTACGGCTGCGTCAGATGGGACGGTGAGTATTCCGCTCAGTGTATTACGGAGGCAGTTAAGATCTGGTTGAATTTTAGCTGTTTAATATATTGTTAAGATATATTAAATACAATCTTGCCATTCTTGATTTAATGGTGAGCTGGTTATTATGTTTAATAGAGGTAATGTGTTACGCCGTACAGACTTTATTGTTGCTTCCTCCCCACCACAAATGGATTCTTATGTGCGGGTGGTGACGGAAAATGTTTGTGATGTTAATCTTCTGAGTGAATTTTTGGAATTACATGGGTCAAATACTTGGCAACTTATTCAAACTTGTCTAGAGTTTGAGTCTCATCTCCTGGATAATCAGTTGCATTCAATAGATCAGGTTAGCCAGCAATTACTGGCTCTTTCCTCCAAGGCGAAATTATCTCCCAAATACTGGTTAGATTACCAGCAGTTATCCATGGATATCTTGCGGGTAAGAGAGGATTTACAAGAAAAAATAAATTTTAAAAATCAATATCCTCTGCATGCTATGTCCATTATTTTTATGCCTCTGCTTGCTGAAAAAAAACTTAGGGCAAGTTTAAGGTCTTATTGTCTAGATGTGTTGAGGTATGTTGTCAGTCATAGTGCTATAAAGATATTTAGAGGTTTCTGTGGCGAGCCGGGTGCTCCTGGAATAGATAAGCGTTTAGTTGAGCAATTTAATCAGGCTTTTTTACCTCTTGGTATTCGATATGAAGAATCTATATTACGGGTAAATCAGGTTGATCTTGGAGCAAGCGAAGGTGACATATCTAAAAAAATAGAAGCGCTATTGACTGCTGCAGAAGCGCTATCTTGGTCTGGCAGAATCCCAGGATTTCCCCATTATGCTAGGACTGTTCTGGAGGAAAATTTAATCTCATTTAAGCAGCGTTTATATCAAAACTGCCAAGGAAATTTCTTGAAAGAGGCATTTGATTTTTTCTGGGGCCAAAATGGTCCTTATACCATAGAAGAAAATAAGAAAATGCTAGGCTCAACATGGTCAAAAGCTAAGTTTGTTTGGAACTGGGGACTGACTGCAAACGATTGGGGTTTGCAAGGAGTCTGCTCTGAGTCTGGGGCGTATGAAATGGTGTGGGGAATAGATCGTTGTTTTAGTGAAGATTCTCGTCAGGCTCTAGTCAGTCTCATGCAGGCATCTTCGCTTTCTCAGAAAGATGGAACCGGTAATGCGCAACAATTATTGCAGCTAGGACAAAGGGTGGAGCAGCTGGGAAGAAAAGCGTCTATTATTCAGTATAATAATGCAGCTGGTCTATTATTTAGCTGTAAGCTAATTTCAGAAGAAAAGACCCCGATTTCTGTCATCGCAAATTCTTTATAAAATCAAGAGGTTCTGATGATAAGAAAATATCATCCCCTAAGAGAATCTTAAGCTAAAGCTAGTACACTGGGGGGTGAGATTATTTGTCACTATGAGCATCGGGGATAGGCATGATTATTGTATCGAGAGTGGTGGATGGATTTGGACAGGCGAATTTCGAGGTGGGATTTAATGATACACCTTTTGAGTTAGTCAGTAGTAAATTGACGCCTGAAAAGCAGCAAGCTATTTTAGCTTATATTGCTAATAAATTATTCCCTTCCTTGAAAGATAAAAGCCCGTTACGTGTAGCTCTCGTAGGATACAAAAATAAAGAGATTACCGTTTGGTGTGCTTATCGTGAAGGTGCCATTGATAAGACTGAGGAAAAAATAATTACCTTAGATTTGCATCAGCTGCCCCCAGTGTCTGATGTTTCTTTTACCAGTACGATGGATCCCTTTCCTGAAATTTCCTATATTTCTGCTACTGCTCATAATGAGCAGATTGTTTCCACAAGCTATCATACCAGGTATCAAAAAGCATTCGAATCTGGCCAGGTGGCTCCTTTGGCTCTTCCTGACTATCCCTCATTAGAGGCTGCGTTAAATATCAATTTAGGTGAAATACCCGACTACCGTGGTAGTAGTGAGCCTCAAGCTATCTATCGTAGGCTATCCAAGCTGATTAGTGATCGTCAGTTTAAATTGCAAGTATTAAAAGATGCACTTGATGTGGTTGACGCTGATCATCCTGCTAAAGGAAGTGTGGAGAAGTTTATTGCTGTTGAAGATGGTTACTTATCAGCTCATCTGAATATGGAGTATGTTTTTGGCGAAAAGAATAAAAAGCAAAGGATTTATCACGCATTGTCCGCTGAGGGTATGAGGGACTTTTCTGTTAGCATGCTCAAGGTTGCTTTAAATAGAGCTGCTGTGAACTTCTATAATCAGTATGTGTTGCTTTCCGCACCAAAGAAAAATGCCGCTGAGTTTAATGGCATTTTTCAGCCAATTGGTTTGGCAATCGTTGGCGGTCGTTTGTTGACTAACGAGTTATATGAAAAAGAGTTCTCGAATGAAGAATGGCAAGCAGCGATTCATTCTTTATTAATCAGGTGCAATTCTCTCCAATGGGTGGATAATCAGGCAATGACTGTTTATGGCCGTCATGTGATTGAAAAAGAGCTTGATCAGGCCTTTAAGGCAGCTAGTGCAGTAATGGATCAAGATTGTCCATTTGCTATTAATGTCAGTTCACCACCTGGATGGTTTAGGGGTTGGGAGCAGCCTTCATTTTCATTTAACGCTTGTGTGAAAAATTCGCGTGCATATTTTACTGATGGTGATGTGGATGCGTTAAACGGGTTGGCTGATATATTATCTCTCTCAAGTGACAAAGCAGAAGGTGAAAAACCTTGGGAACCCAGGATAAATGAGGTGATGGCTTCCATTTCTTCTTTACATTCAAAAGAGGATGCTTTGAATCTCCCTGAGCCTCCTGCCTCGCCTTTCTCTGTTATGTCTTCGGTTAGTAGCAGTAATAACTTAACGGCGAGTACGTCAACTATTTTATCAGAGGCATCAAGAAATCCTTCATTGAATCACTCTATGGACGATCTTCTATCAACAAAAATAAAGGGCAGTGAGATGAAGTTTAGCACAGAGATGGATGGGAAGGGTGCTGATGATGAGTCATTAGCATCTGAGCAGTTGATTGCTGGAGCAGCTTCTAGTCATAGCAGTGAGGCTCCTCTGCCACCTAAGCCTAAAAGAAGGAGGCGAAGGGTTGCTACTATTTTAGAGCCATCTAGCTCTCAGTCAGGGCAAGTTCAAGTTGCTATAGCTAATGATCCGCAGCGTGTAATGGATGATGCGGTGATAGAAAATCTTACAGAAAAAGAGTGTCATGATTTAGTTGAGCAAATAAAAGCGACCATATGGTCAACCACTTGGGTAACCAAAAATATATTTGGCGTTGCTTCCTTTGCTAATTTATCAATGGGAGCTAGTCTGAAGGATTTGCCTAAGCATATTAGGGCTATCTACATACAGGTCACACGTGACTGTCAGGCTGAGCGTGTTACTGATACTGAAAAACTGGAGTTTGCCCGTATTATTGCAAGAGATGCTTATAATCTAAAAACTAAGCGCCGCTTAGCTTCAACGGATAGGGCATATAATGTGCTATCAAGAGCTCTAAGCAAAAAAGCATTTTTCGAAAAAGAAGCTGCTTATGAGTGCAATGGTAATCGTACCAAAATTGAGACCCTCAAAGCGATTATGGATTATATTGAAAAAACCAAATGGAGAGGTGCTTATCTGTATCCATGTGAATCAAGGCTACCAGATGATGAAGGTAATAGAAATGTGCTCCAGTTGCCTAAGCATGTTGCAAAGCAATATGCTTGTCTGAAGGCTTTTTTTATGCAGAAACATCGTGATCCTTACGCAGAGGAAAGTAGAGTGCTTAATGCTGTGCAAAAGATAGCATTAGACGCTGTGCATAACAGTCAAAAGAAAACGAGAGATTATAGAACTACCCAGTTTTACCAAATCCTGTCTGGCCCCAAGCAAAAAATGCAACAAAAATTGGAATCATTTAAGGCAGAAATCGTGGCGAAGTCTAGTAAAAGTCATGAGGTGTTAGAGGATTTAAAGAATTGGATAGAAACCAGTGTTTGGTATGTGCAGGGTGGTTTGTTTGCTCGCGATAGACGTCATCTTAATAACTTTTCTATGACGCATTTACGACCTGAGAATGGTACTGCTCCCAAAGGGTGTGTAAATGATTTGCCAACTAATGTGCGTGCCCAATATAAGTTAATTGTAGCTTACTTTTCAGATATAGCGAGTAGCAAAGCTGTGGATGCGATTAAGGTATTAAATGCTGTGCAAGTGATCGCTCAAAAGGTAAATAATAAGGGCTTAGGCAGGCGTGCAAGACAAACAGAGCAGTACTATGATGCATTTAAAAACGCTAATAGTCTTGATGAATTGCAGGGGAAATTAGACAACTTAAGAGTTATCAATAACAGGCAACCTAACTAATATAATAATGATGGGTGTATAATGAAAACTTATCGGGTCAGTCATAATAATCGTCATATTTTTGTTACCATGAGCGATCATCCTTTTGAGTT
>CAYZRM010000011.1:27176-33161 GCA_964480845.1 uncultured Coxiellaceae bacterium
ATCGTCTATAGTCCCTGATGGGCAAGACAAAAAAATCAAATTGTCTGAAATTGAAATAAAAGAATATTTGCAGCCGCTTGCAGAAGCCACGGGATTTCTAGATCAAATTAAGGCGCACATGAGTAATATCGAGCGTAACTGGAGGGGGCAGGCTGTCTCCCTGGTTCAAGGCGATCCTGCCAGACGAAAAGCGTTTGTAAGGAAAGCTATTACGTTGCCCAATTTTTCCGGTGTCGAGCGTAATACTGACTATGATGTTGCTTTTAGGAAGTTTTGTGCAGTAAGCATTGAGGGGGAACAGTTTCCTTTTGGTTCATCTTTTGAAGAATGTCAGTCAGAGTTTAACGTTGTTAGCGAGTTAAATACTCAATTACGAAAAGAAGTTGAGACATTAGAAGAGGTTATTGCTAAGCGAGGCAACTATCCTGGTCTAGCACAAGATATCGATGGTATTAAGATAGATAAGACGCTCAAGCAGATTAATGAGCCATTTGAGTATGCAGAAGGGAATGAGCTGTTAATTGATGTTGCAGCGCGTATGTTGACGAGCTGTAAGCGTTTTGAGGCTATACTCAAGGAAAAGCAAGTAAGGCCCCCAGTAGAAGATATTGACGTCATTTTTTCGGATGCTATGCATTTAGCGGCAACCAAAAAGTATGTGAAAGAATTAATATTTACTTGCATTTATAATGTGATTATTGATGCCTACAACGAGATCATTTTATCTGAAGGCTTGCTTGATGATAAAGAAGCTATTTTAAGAAAAATGGCCACGTTGGTTAATGTCGAGGTAGAGCTAGAAAAGTTTAGTCTTACTCCTTATGAGCAGGCTAAAAATGAATTTGTTTCTTATTCGTTAGATGAGATTGCGGATAGGGTAAAGCATCTTTTATTGTATGCCAAAAATGAAGAAGCTAAGCAAAAAGGGTGGCTATCTTCAGCTGCTCAGTCCGCTTTGAGTTATGTGACTTGGAGCAGGCCAGCAACAGATCCTATTGTTATCCAAACACTTTTTTTTACAAATATATTAGTTGCCATTAACGCAGTTAATCAAAGTATTAGTGATAAATTAGCTGCCTACTTCCAAATGAATAATGCATCAATGTTGTTTGATCGATTTTATGCTGTGAGTAGAAGCCAAGAGTTATCTTTTTTACCTACATTTTTAATTACGCCTCCCAAAAGTGAATCATGGGTGACGTGGGAGTATGCGTCTGATACTAAGTTTGATTGGTATATTGAGGAGGGGGGTGAGTGCCAGCAGGGCATGGTCGCAGTTAAAGAAGTTTTAAAGCACTATGCAGATGAAGAAGCGCAAAATAAACCACTTGCTAGGGTTAGGCATTATCTTGAGTCGGCCCTTATTGAGATCAAAGGCAAGCATATTCCTTACTGGAGTAGAAGGTGTGAGCTTTATCAGAAGCTTGCTGATGTAAAGGCGGAATCAGAATCTATTGGTAGTAAGATGCGCCTACATCTAAGCGCTCATGTTAATCGCTTTGATAAAAATCTTTTGAATGACGTGGATGACCGTGTAAGGCCAATAAAAGAATTCACTCGATTCATGTCTGAAGATAATAATCAAGCAGATGCTGAATTGGCAACGCTAGAAAACTATCTGGCTGAATTAAGATCTTTGCAGAAAGCGATTGTTTCACAAGCAAAGATGTTTAGTCAGGAAAGAGAAAGGCTTGTTCGTTATGAAACGTCGATGTTGGCCTTAAAAGAGGAAGCATCAGAATTAGCTGCCAATCTATTTGAGATGGATAAAAAAGTGGATGCGATGTTGGCTGCACTTTCTAAGATGGAAAATGTTGATGAGTTTGAGAAACAGCGATTTGAGAAAGAATTGCCTTCTATTGTAGATGAAATGAAAGAGAGAGCAGAATGTATTGCTAACCTAGAGAAAGTGGCAGCTAATTTAAAGTGCGAAGATGATGCAAAAGCACGAATGGATTATGATAATATTAAAAGTCAATTGGCAGGGGAAAAAGGGAACTATGACCGTTTGCGTCATAAATTTAGCGTATTAGAAGGCTGTTGGAATCGTGTGGTTAATCCAAATGTGGCTGTGTTGCATGATTTAAAAGTATATTTAGAGGAAAAGATTGAAACGCAATATCGCAAGCGTGGAGATCATTTAACAATTATAGGGAAGCATCACGAGTTGTTGATGGATTTTTTCAAGAAATCTAGCGCAACAGATATAGAGGCAAAGCGGTGTTTAATTAACCTGATTGAGTTGGCACATTCTGCTACTTTCGAAAAAGAGCATTTTGTGGTGTCAGCATATGGATGTATATTTGCATTGCTTGATCAGAAAGAGCAATCTATCTCTGCCGTTGTGGCAGAGACTGTTGATGTTGCGCAACAACGGATTGTTGGCTTATTGAAGGATGCAGTGCGAAAAAGTGAATCAGATATACTCAAGATAATTAAAGAGTTAGTGGATCATAAATTCTGGGATGACAAAGGGGCGGCTTCACTCGGATTGTTTAAAAGTGCTCCTGCACACATTAAGCATTTAAGAGACATGCTTGTTAAACCGGATGTTCGTTATGCGGATGTTGTGACATTGGCAAACAAAGCAGCCCAAGAAACTCAGAATAAATCTCCGGTAGTACTTGGTTGTTATGGGGCGCTTGCTGGTGGGGCATTTGCGACCTTACATTGGATTGAGGTACATAAAGAGTTATTCCCTGCTAATAATCACGAAAAAACAGTGACACCTAAAAAATAAATGGAATTAGTAAATGCAAGCTTTCTATATAGGCGTCGATGGTGGTGCCAGTAAGTGTAGTGTCCGTATTGAGGATGACCAGGGAAGGTTAATTGGTCAAACGACAACGGGCCCTGCTAATATTCGCCTGTCTATGGTTGATTCATGGCGAGCAATTGATACAGCCATACAAATTATTCTTCAGCCGCTAGGTATCTCTATCAATAATCCCGACTATGCTTTTCATGCGGGTATGGGGCTGGCTGGTTGCGAGCTATCCGATGCTCATCAAGCGTTTATTACCCACCCACATTTTTTTCAGACATTAACTGTTGTGTCAGATGCCCACACAGCTTGTATCGGTGCGCACGCTGGTGAAGATGGCGCTATTATCATTGCTGGAACAGGTGTCGTGGGTTATCAAATTCAAAAAAATATGACGACTAAGGTGGGTGGCTGGGGATTTCCCTTGGATGATGCTGGTAGTGGTGCTTGGTTGGGATTGGAAGCAGTACGTCTTACGTTGCAATATTTAGATGGTCGTGCATTGGCTTCTGGTTTATCGCAAGCAATTTATCACTATTTTGATGATTGCCAAGATCGTTTGGTTGTCTGGGCCAATCAGGCAAATTCTACTGCTTTTGCTGCTTTAGCACCCATTGTTATTCAGCAAGCACAAGAGCAAGATCAAGCCGCCTTATCTCTTCTTCAAAGAGCAGCTAATGAAGTGAATAAGGTTGCAGAAGCGCTTATGCTGAAGCAGTCGTCGCCTCTGCCTTTTTCGTTAATCGGGGGTATCACCCCTTTTATTCAGCCTCTATTGTCTGGCGCATTAAAAGACCGGCTTCAACCTTGTTTGTTCCCGCCAGAAGTTGGTGCTATCTTTATGATTAAAAAGTAGATTAATAAAAAGAGTAACAATGTGGGTCAAATATTGATATACTACAATTGTATCAAGTCACTACATTTGTGCGAGGGGTTGTATGAGTATACCTATACGTATTCACGAATCTATTTATAAAGAAGCAAAAGCAACGGCTAAGGCTGAGCATAGGAGCATTCCTCATCAAATTGAATATTGGGCAATGCTAGGTAAATGTGCGCTAGATAATCCCGATCTTCCTATTGAATTTGTAAAGGATTTATTGATTGCTAAAAACCAAGACCGGTCCTTAGCAGAACCGTTTAAGTTTGATTAGGGAAGAGAGCGTGCCTGATATTCATATTCAGCAAATGCCTACTTTCAAAAGGGTATATAAAAAGTTACACCCTAGTATTAGAGCTCATGTTAATAATGCCATTAAGGACGTTGTGAATAATCCAACAATAGGCCATGAGAAAAAGGGAGACTTGAGAGGGATTTTTGTTTATAAATTTAAAGTGAATCAGCAAGAATTTCTACTAGCTTATGAATGGGATGAAGCAAACCGTTTGTTGTTGGCACTAGGAGTGCATGAAAACTTTTATCGAGATTCAAAACAAAAATAGAAGCTTAGTCATTGATAGGATGAATAAATATGGATGCATCAAGTCGCCACATATTTTACGGCATGCAAATTTTACTCGATCAAAAATGGTCAAATGATCAAGCTATTTTAGTCGAAAACCAGGTGATTAAGGCAATTATCCCCGCCAATATGATTGATCATCATTTGCCTGCAACATTGCACGAGTTTCCTAAGGATCATTATTTGGTTCCAGGATTGATTGACTTACATGTGCATGGTGCAAATGGCCATGATGTGATGGACGGTACGGAAGAATCGTTGAATGAATTATGCCGTGCTTTAGCGGCGGAAGGCGTGACTGGGTTTTTAGCAACCACAATGACTGTTGCTAATGAGCATTTAGAAGCAGTATTGCAAACGATTGCTGCCAGACAGCCAACAAAAGAAGGTTCAGCAATTTTAGGCGTGCATTTAGAAGGTCCTTTCTTGTCAAAAGCAAAAATAGGCGCACAAAATGCGGAATTTACACAAGACCCTGATATTAGTTTAGTCTCCAGGTGGCAGAAGTTGGCTCAGGGTGCTATCAAAGTAGTGACCTTGGCGCCTGAGTTACCAGAAGCAATCGCCTTTATTAAAGCGCTGCGTTCTCAAGGTATTAATGTTGCCATTGGGCATACTAATGCAACCTATGCAGAGACGATGGATGCAGTGGCTGCTGGCTGTTCTCAGGCAACTCATCTTTTCAACGCAATGCGTGGGTTAGCTCAGCGTGAGCCCGGTGCGGTTGGTGCCTTGTTAACTTCTGATAGTGTGGTGGCGGAACTCATATGCGATGGTATCCATTTGCATCCTGCGGTGGTTAGTTTGGCTTATCGTATGAAAAGTCGTGATCGCTTACTGCTAGTATCTGATGCCATGCGTGCAAAATGTATGGATGATGGTGATTATGAGCTGGGTGGTCAAATAGTACATGTTAAAAAGGGTAAAGCAACCTTAGACGATGGTACCCTAGCAGGCAGTACCTTACGTTTACCCAAGGCAATTAAAGCGATGTCAGAGTATGCAGGATGTTCATTAGAAGATGCTATCCGTATGGCAGCTTATAATCCAGCAAGAACCTTAGGGCTAAGTGATAAAAAAGGGTCTTTATCTTTAGGTAAGGATGCTGATTTGGTTGTGTTAAACGCCGATTTTAATGTGCTATTAACTATGCGTGCCGGTTGTGTTGTGTTTGATGCTTCGTTATAACCCGCGTTTTATGCGGGTTATCTTAGGTGCTGGCAATCGCTTTTGCTTTGTGTCGTCCAATGTGTAGAACATCCTTGCGTTTACGTATGCGACGAATAATTCTGGCTAAGTGTAGGCGATCTCTTACAGAAATCGTGATTTCTACATTAAAGTGATGTCTGTCGCTTTCTTGTGCGCGGATATTTCTAATGTTTGATTCTGCTTCGCATATTGCGAGTGTGAGTGACGCTAAGCTGCCTCGCCGATTTAATAGGTCAACAACCAAGTCAACGGAGAAATCGCCTTCTACGTGCTCTTCCCAAGCGAGTGTCACATACTTATCGGTATGATGGTGGCGCTCGATATGAGGGCAGTGCATCATATGAACTTCTATACCTTGGCCTGTTTTTATTAAACCAGCAATATGATCGCCAGGAATGGGGCGGCAACAGGTGGCATAGGCGATTGCTAGCCCTTCTGTTCCTTTAATACGCAGTGGTGGCGGTGTTTCAGGCTGATCTTTTTTAGGTAGGCTATCCATGGTTTTGATAACCTGTTTCGAGACGAGTAGAGCTGGGCGATTGCCTATTC
>CAYZRM010000012.1:0-2547 GCA_964480845.1 uncultured Coxiellaceae bacterium
TAGTCCAGCACAAAGAACAGCACTCGTTAACGCATTAACGGCGCGGCTGCCTGAATTGATTAAGACCACAGATGATTTTAAGCAGGTAATGCACTTCCTTAGTCCAGCACAAAGAACAGCACTCGTAAACGCATTAACGGCGCAGCTGCCTAAACTGATTAAGACCACAGATGATGTTAAGCAGGTGATGCACTTCCTTAGTCCAGCACAAAGAACAGCACTTTGTAACGCATTAACGACGCAGATTCGTGAACTGATTAAGACCGCAGATGATTTTAAGCAGGTGATGTACTACCTTAGTCCAGAACAAAGCACAGCACTCGTTAATGCATTAACGGCACGGCTGCCTGAACTGATTAAGACCACAGATGATTTTAATCTGGTGATGCGGCACCTTAGTCCAGTACAACAAATAGAAGCACCTTGTAACGCATTAACGGCGCAGCTGCCTGAACTGATTAAGACCGCAGATGATTTTAATCTGGTGATGCACTTCCTTAGTCCAACACAAAGCACAGCACTCGTTAACGCATTAACGGCGCAGCTGCCTGAACTGATTAAGACCGCAGATGATGTTAAGCGGGTGATGCACTTCCTTAGTCCAGCACAAATAGCAGCACTCTATAGCAGGTTAACGGCGCAGCTGCCTGAACTGATGAAGACCGCAGATGATTTTAAGCAGGTGATGCACTTCCTTAGTCCAGCACAAAGAACAGCACTCGTTAACGCATTAACGGCGCGGCTGCCTGAACTGATTAAGACCGCAGATGATTTTAAGCAGGTGATGCACTTCCTTAGTCCAGCACAAATAGCAGCACTTTGTAACGCATTAACGGCGCGGATTCGTAAACTGATTGAGACTGTATATGATTTTAAGCAGGTGATGTGCTTCCTTAGTCCAGCACAAAGCACAGCACTCGTTAACGCATTAACGGCGCAGCTGCCTGAACTGATTAAGACCGCAGATGATTTTAATCTGGTGATGCACTTCCTTAGTCCAGCACAAATAACAGCACTTTGTAACGCATTAACGACGCAGATTCGTGAACTGATTAAGACCGCAGATGATTTTAAGCAGGTGATGTACTACCTTAGTCCAGAACAAAGCACAGCACTCGTTAATGCATTAACGGCACGGCTGCCTGAACTGATTAAGACCGCAGATGATTTTAGGTGGGTGATGGAATACCTTAGTCCAGAACAAAGAACAGCACTCATTAACGAGTTAACGGCACGGCTGCCCGAACTGATTAAGACCGCAGATGATTTTAACCTGGTGATGCGGCACCTTAGTCCAGAACAAATAATAGCAGTCATTAACGAGTTAGAGTTGTGGCTGCTTAAATTGATTAAGGCCACAGATGATTTTAAGCAGGGGATGTATTGCCTCAGTCCAGAACAAAGAATGGCGCTCCATGGCGGGTTAATGGCACGGCTGCCTGAACTGATTAAGACCACAGATGATGTTAAGAAGGTGATGTACTTCCTTAGTCCAGAACAAATAACAGCACTTTGTAACGCATTAACGGTACGGCTGTCTGAACTGATCAAGACCACAGATGATGTTAAGAAGGTGATGTGCTACCTCATCATACCAGAGCAAATAACAGCACTCGTTAACGCATTAATGGCACGGCTTCCCGAACTGATTAAGACCGCAGATGATGTTAAGCAGGTGATGCACTTCCTTAGTCCAGAACAAAGAACAGCACTCGTTAACGCATTAACGGCGCGGCTGCCTGAACTGATTAAGACCACAGATGATGTTAAGAAGGTGATGTACTTCCTTAGTCCAGAACAAATAACAGCACTTTGTAACGCATTAACGGTACGGCTGCCTGAACTGATTAAGACCACAGATGATGTTAAGCAGGTGATGTACTACCTCAGACCAGAGCAAATAACAGCACTCGGTAACGCATTAACGGCACGGCTGTCTGAGCTGATTAAGACCATAGATGATTTTAGTCGGGTGATGTGCTACCTCAGACCAGAGCAAATAACAGCACTTTGTAACGCATTAACGGCACGGCTGCCTGAACTGATTAAGACCACAGGTTATTTTAATCGGGTGATGTGCTACCTCAGACCAGAGCAAATAACAGCACTTTGTAACGCATTAACGGCGCGGATTCGTGAGTTGATTGAGACTGCAGATGATTTTAGGCAGGTGATGTACTTCCTTAGTCCAGAACAAATAACAGCACTCGGTAACGGGTTGGCGGCGCGGCTGCCCGAACTGATTAAGACCGCAAAGGATTTTAATCTGGTGATGGCATACCTTAGTCCAGAACAAAGAACAGTACTCGGTAACGCATTAACGGCGCGGCTTCCCGAACTGATTAAGACCACAGATGATTTTAAGCAGGTGATGCACTTCCTTAGTCCAGAACAGAGAACAGCACTTGGTAACGAGTTAACGGCATGGCTGCCCGAACTGATTAAGACCGCAGATGATTTTGGGTGGGTGATGTACTACCTCAGCCTAGAACAAAGAACAGTACTTGGTAACGAGTTAACGGCACGGCTGCCCGAACTGATTAAGAC
>CAYZRM010000012.1:2647-13521 GCA_964480845.1 uncultured Coxiellaceae bacterium
CGCAAATGGTTTTGAGCAGGTGATGTACTACCTCAGTCCCGAACAAAGAACAGCAGTTAGTAACGAGTTAACGGCGCGGCTGCCTGAATTGATTAAGACCGCAAATGGTTTTGAGCAGGTGATGTACTACCTCAGTCCCGAACAAAGAACAGCACTCATTAACGAGTTAACGGCGCGGCTGCCTGAATTGATGAAGACCTCAAAAGATTGTGAGCTGGTGATGCAATGCCTCAACCCAGAACAAAGCACCATTGTCGTTGCATTGCTGAAAGCATCACAATCTACCTATAAGAAAGAAACTGAAAATAGAGCAGCTTTTTTTTCATCATCATCATCGACAGGCCAGAGCGATGAAAATGCCTATCGGGAAAGCAAAGACAGGGTACATCAAGCCACATCGCCAAGTTGACGGTGTGGTATGTAGAACATACCCTTTATAGTCATTTTAAAACTGTTTTACCCAAACATGAATGGCGCAAACAATATGATTATGTTGAATGCGCTGTTTTCGGCATTAGAGGGGAAGCTGACGGTACCAGGAAGTGGGTTAAATTGTGAAGGTTAAAGTAGACGCTTTCTTTAATACAAAGAAAATTTCTACTAGTAATGCTTTAACAGATCCGAATGTTATATCTAACTTTAAAGTGAGTAAGCGTATTGAGTAACTAAGCAGCAATACCTGTTAGATAAGAGCTTAAATAATTCTTTTAGAAGTTAAGCTTTATAATTTCTGTATTATTGATCCTATGTTTCAATTCCTCTTCTCGAAAAGACCTCATCCATTCTTTTGAAGGTACAAAACCACGTTGCTGGCCCATTAAGTAAGCTTTAAAAAACTGCCCGTGCCCAATGACGACTGTAAATCCATGTTGTTTTTTAAGGGCAATATCAAATTGCTGTACACGATGTAAAAAATCACTAAATGATTCTGCCTCTAGACCATCACAAAAAAAAGGATCAGCAGCGTCCCAATAGTCAGTGATAATCTTTTTCCTTTCAAATAACGTGGTATTTTTTAGTTTACTAGGAGAGAGATATACTATTTCTTGAATAGGCCAAATGTCATGTTTGCTAGCTGGCCAATGCTTTATGATAGGTTGTGCTGTTTCTAGAGCACGGGTTGCGGAGGAGGTGATAATAAGGTCTGGCGCATAATCTATTTTTAATGCACATTCTTCAGCTTGTTTTTTGCCTAAGTCAGTCAAAGAGGCACTATGAGGGTCGTTTGTCCATACGCCTGCATTGATTGTGCTTTCTCCATGCCGGATTAACCATGCAGTTGGGTTTGACATACAGCCTCCCATTCTTGTGGCGAGATAAATTTCTCTGTCCAATAGCGTACCACCATTAGGTCTTTGAACGGCATTAATCCTTGAGGTAGGGTAGCATGCTTAAGATCTTGGATGAGTAGTTTAGGAATATCAACACCAGCTTCTGTGGTGAGGGGGAGTGCACCTGAAAAGCGTGGATTGATTTCAAGTAATTTGAATTGACCGTCATCTGCTCGTTTAAATTGTATGTTTGCAACATACCGGATACCTATCAATGTCGCTACTTTAACAGCAAGCGCTGATAATTCAGGGGAGATCATTGTCCTGGCAGTAACAGCGACACCGGAATCTATTTTCATGCGTAGCCTGGGTACAGCTGCAATGGGATTGCCTTTGCTATCAATATAAGTATCAACAGAATACTCTTCTCCAGGCAATAATTCTTGTACCAAATATGAATTATCCAGCGGAAGTTGTTTTAGGTCTTCTTTTGTATATATTGTGGTGATTCCATTAGAACCGGCCCCATGGCGGGGCTTGGCAAATCGTGGGAAGGAATTTACTTCGTTAATGCTATGCTCGTTTAATAAAATAAATTCTGGTGTTGGAATATGTGATTGACATGCTGTTAGCAAAGCATACTTATCATAGCAAGTTTTAAGTGTCTCGTAAGAACAAAGCGGTAATTTAATACCTAGTTCCAAAAATTGATTTTTTGCTGCTGCTAAAGGCGCTAGTTCGCTATCTACTGTTGAAATGAGTACTTCAATTTGATTTTCACTGCAAATGCCGAGCATTTTTGTCACAAAGTCAGGTGCATTTCCTTTAGGAATCAGTAAACGTCTGTTGGCGGGTTCTAGGTAAAGGCCTGCTGCATTTGGATCAATATCAGCCATATATAACTCATGTTCAGCCTGCAAACTTTTCCACACACTGATTGCTGCTGGGCCGCCGACACCTGTAATTAAAATCCTCATATTGACTCCTTGTCTTACCAGTATATTCGCCAGCCAATACTAACGGCTGTCGTGCCATTAAAATAAAGATGTTCGTATATGCTTTCTAACGCCTGATTTTTAAAAATGGGTAGAATCAGTCTGGCATGTGTTTCCCAGCTTAGCTGGCTGGGGCTATAAGATGTGCCAACATCGTAGTATGCTCGATTAGTAAATTCTTTACTTAAATCTAAGGCATAGGCGGCAGTTCCCCCACCAACTTGCTGATGCCCCCAATAGCCTGTTAAGCTAAAATCGACAGGGATGTTTGTAAATAAAGTGAATCGAGAATAATACAGTTGGTTATTCCAAGGAGAGGGTAGACCTTCTCTTGCACCGACTAACCACTGGAAATTTTTAAATAAAAATATATTTGCATTAGCTCCTATTCGATGTTCTGCTCGCAACTGAGTGCGTTCACGATATTCATAATTGATACCCCAACCATAACGATAAGGGTATTGGCGTTGAAAACCAAAAAATGCGCTATTTTTAGGTAAAATAGTGGGGTCTAATACTAAGGAAAGCTGAATTTCATTCGAGTTATGTGTGAGCATCATAATAAATTGATCAGTTGCGTTTAAATCTGCATAGTAATTAATGTTGCTGGTATATGATTTCTCGTTACTAACAGTATAGCGACCTTGATTGACGCTAAGAATATAGCGAGTTAAGTCATTAGTCATTTTCAACCCTAGCTGAGCATCTTGGTTATTGGGCTGTAATTGTAAGGATTTATCAAAGTTACCTTTTGCTAGTGTTACTTGCTTGTCAGTTAGTTGTACCCAGGCTAAGCCATTTAATGCTTCAATATCATTGGGTTGTTTTTTTAGTAAGTAGAAATAAACACCTTTTGCTGCAGCTATATTATATTCAGCACGATAAACACGTCCTAAACCAAGTAAGGCGGGGCGTGAAGTGGGATTGCTGATTAATATAGATTGATATATTGCTTCGGCTTTCTTCGATTCATTATTCCATTCATAAGTAACAGCTAATTCTAATAGAGGCGATAAATCGTCAGGGGCGGATTTATCTGCTGCTTTTTGTAGCCAATAAATAGCTGTTTGATAATGCCCTGTTTTCATATTGAGTTTTCGCTCAAGCAGGCCATGTAGTAATAATGTTTGAATATCTTGCGGTGCATTCTTATCGCATTGTGCCAGGATTTTATTAATAGCACTGTCATTTGGATTGTTCTGATTCAGTAATATTAATCCCTTATTCGCCTCACAAAGAGGAGGTATTTTCTTTTCGGACTTTTTCTTGGCAGCTAGTTGAGTCTGTGATTGGATAGCTGCTGCTATTTGCTTTAGAGAAAGCAGGGCATCAGTATTAGTTGGATCAATGCTTAATACTTTGTCCAGTATTTCGCGCGCTATGTTGTACTGCTTATTGGACATATTAACACGTGCCAGGCCGTTCAGCGCTTCTAAATCAGGGTCATTTTTTTTCAGAAGATCATTATATATGATGGCGGCATTATCAGGTTCATGCTGAGCTAATGCAACACGGGCTAATCCCAGCATAGCAGGCCGATAGTGCGGCTTTTTAGATAAAATAGCATCGTAAATTGCTTTTGCTTGATCTGGCTGATTTGCCCATTCATAAGTAATAGCTAGCTCCGTATTCGGCGCTATATCGCTAGTAGGGGTTGCTTTAACAGCACGCTGTAACCATTCAATGCTTAGTTGGTAATTTTTATTTGTTTGTAGCGCCTTTTTTCGCTCATATAGTCCGTGTAGTAAGATAACTCGGGGATTGTCTGGTAGTGATTTATCGCAGTTAGTTATGATTTTTTCGATAGCAATTAAAGGTGGTTGAGGGAGGTTGAGTAAGCGCAACGCTTCATTTGCGTGACAAAGTTTGCCAACTTTCAGACTTGATCCAGTATTGTTTAAATCGTCCAAATTCTGTCTAGCTTCGTTGTCTAACGGATTGTTTTGCAACATTGTTTGATAGGTTGTTTTCGCTGCTGTTATTTGGTTTTCAGCTATTTCAATTCTAGCTTTTCCAAATAAGGCAGCTCTTGAGTTTGGATCGATAGACAAAGCATCTTCATATAGCGATTTTGCTTTTTTAAGATTGCCTGACCATTCATAAGTTAAAGCTAATTCTAGTGTGGGAGATAAATTGCTGTTACTAGTTGCTGATTTTGCTTTCTCAAACCAATTGATAGCAGTTTTATAGTTTCTTGTGGTCATTGCTACTTTTCTGGCAACTAGACCATGCAATAGTAAGACTTGTACATCTTTGGGAGTCGTTTTATCACAAATAGTAAGTATTTGATTGATCTCACCTAAGTCAGGATTGTTTTGATTGATTAATGCAATTCCTCGATTAACTTGACATGTTTGTGTTGCGTGGGTGGTTGTTATTGTTATCAAGCAAGTTAGTCCGAAGAGTAATTTAATAATTTTCATAATCATCACTTGTAATAATAAATAGCTAACGGAATAGTGAATAACACTACCATGAATAACACAATTAGAAGCTCATCAAGGATAAGTTTTCGTTCCGATTTTTTATCTTTTCTTAGCATTTCTTTAAAGGTTAATATGGGTTGCGGCTTGAGTGCTTTACGTATTTTGATTTTTTTCTCTGTTTTATCCCAAATGATGGTGGATTTTCTTAGCTCAGCAAAGAAAGCAAGCAGAGTGATCACGCATAATAAAGGGCCATAGCCTACAACCATCAAGAAGAAATGAACTAACCATTTAGGAGCACCAGCTTTAGCTAAACGGTAAACACACCATGCAAAAAACATGCAAATAGAAATCCAGGCATTCATGAAGAGTAGCAGGCCATCTTGCCAGGTAAAAATGTTATAACTTTCTGTTTTGATGAAAAGTTTTTCTATACTAGCCGGTGCAAATGCGATGCTCATCATGCAGAGTGAAATAATACCTGGAAATAACAAGCTTGATAGCCAAGCTCTACGCATAGTTTTACCATCAATGGAGAAAGACAGAAGGGTAGAGAAAATATAAGAGATGGCGCTGATGATATAGAACAGTTTAAATAAAACCCATGCTCGAATGGGATCAATAAAGAATAGAATAATTAGACTGATTGACGTCATGATCATAGCAAAGGGCATGCCAGTTGTGCTGAACCATGATAGTCCAAAAAATATACCTCCCAAGCGAGAGTGATGTTGGTATCGAAACCATAATTTACGAAATGCTGCAGTGATTTGTACATTGCCTCTGGACCAACGAAATCGTTGTTTCCAGAAGGCAGGCAGGTTATCTGGTTCTTCTGCTAGTACAAAAGCATTGCCTTCAAAAATAGCTTTCCTATGCTGGATTTGTGTGAGAAAGGTAGTGTAGGTATCTTCTGCCAAGGTGTCTGTATTAATTTTCCCGCCAATTTTGATGATGTTCTCGCGAGTATGTAATTGTGCTCCACCAGCTAAGCAAGCAAGTGCGCCAGTAACGTTTTGTGCGCGGCGAGTAATCGCCTGAGAGAGGATGTATTCAGATGCAATGCAATGTGTTAGAAAATTATCTGAATCTTGACTTACTTTAATGTAAGCAGTAACTGCGCCGACTTTAGGATCTGCCAAGTGCCTAGTCATTTTTCTGAGTACATTGGGTTCAAATATGATATCGGCATCAGTAATCAGGATGGCTTCTGCCCAGGCATCTTCTAATACAACTCCTAAGCCACTATTTAACGTGTGGGATTTTCCTAGCCCACCAACTTCCCGCCTTAAATAAAAAATATTTTCTGGGTAAAGGGCCATTTTTTCTTTAAGTATTTGAGGTGTTTGATCGCTGCTGCCATCATCTATCACGTAAATTCGTAAAGCGGATTTAGGATAATCCATTTCCATCATGTGATCTAAAGTGTAGCCAATCACATCTGCTTCATTCCAGGCGGGAATCAGAATACTAATACGAGGGGTGTAATCTTTGCATTTTGAATAATGGTTACGTACCCCATGTAATCCAGCAATGACATATTGTGACAATAAAACCAATATTGGTAGGGTGCCAATAAAAATGAATAGTAATAAAATCTGTATGATGATTGTTGTCATGGCATCCTGCAATGGCAAAATTGAGTCAAACCACCCAGTTATGATCTAATAATAATCATCCCGATTTGTTTGATTAATCAGTAAATTAACTGATTATGCTAACTATTTCTATCATTTTTATGGCAATAAACTCTTTTGTCCAGGTAGCTATCATATAATAGAAGTGGGGAGGTCTAGCTATGGACGTTCTTATGTCAGGTAGAAGGCTATGTTGCTGATAGAGAAAAAAAAGGTGCTATTACTCGCTTTTGATCCGGCGGTGGCACAGTCTATTTTAGAGTGGCTACAGGATTATGCGACAGTGACGTATGTGTCAGCTGAAGAGGCCATTTTTTCTACGATTAAATCACAAAAGTGGGATTTAATTATCACAGACGTCAAGTTACCTAATGTCAATGACTTTGATATTACAAAGTTTGTTAAATCAATCAATTATCGTATACCTGTATTGATTGTGGCGGATCATCAAAAAGTTAGCTTTATTTTAAGTGCATTAGAAATTCATGCGGATGGGATGCAGTTTAAGCCGCTCAATAAAATAGAATTTATGGGGATGGTATTTAAACTTGTCGGTGAGTATGAAGAGCATCATGGTAAGGAAGGAAAGGTAGTCTTAGCAATAGGTGCTCATCCTGATGATGTTGAGATTGGTTGTGGTGGGGCATTGGCGAGGCATAGAGCTGAAGGTGATAGCATTAACATTTTGACATTAAGCCAGGGGGAGTCAGGTGGTGACCCTGGTGTAAGGCGGAAAGAATCTGAGCTTGCTGCAGAGATACAGGGCGCTAAACTCTATTGGGGTAATTTTAAAGATACGCGCATATCCGGTGGGGTGGAGACGATACAGCACATAGAGCGCATTATTAATGAGGTAAAGCCCACGCATATTTATACTCATACTATTTTTGATACGCATAGAGATCATCGTAATGTACATCATGCAGTCGTGTCTGCTTGTCGTGGTGTGCATAATATATTTTGCTTCCAATCACCTTCTAGTACGGTGGAGTTCAAGCCTAATTTATTTATCGAGATCTTTGAGGAAGATTTACAGCAAAAGTTAAGGGCGGTGGCAGCTTTCGATAGTCAGGCAAAAATACGGGCTTATATGAAGGAAGATATGTTAAGAGCAACAGTGAGGTATTGGGGGCGATTTTGTCATTACGCCCTGGCAGAGCCGGTTGAAGTGCTACGTAGTAATCCTATCCCAAATTCTCGTTACTTGAGCAGTGATTCATTTGATTTATAATTCGTCCTTCCTTATGCTTAGCAGTACTATTTTTTGTTATAAAATATAAAATTCCATGCATAACTATCAAGATTTAATCCAGTTATTTGAGCAATGTTTTTACGAAACATATAACACTCGCCTTGTTAAGGGTGGTGATGAGCCATTTTACTCGCCTGCCAATCAAGAACGTTCTTACCATGCTATTTATTTTGCTCATGGATTCTATAGAAGTGCTTTACACGAGTGTTCGCATTGGTTTTTAGCAGGCGATGCACGTCGACAATTGGAAGACTTTGGTTATTGGTATGCGCCTGATGGACGCGATGCCAGTCAGCAAAAGCTATTTGAGAAAGTGGAGGTGAAGCCGCAGGCGATAGAATGGATATTATCTGTTGCAGCAGGACATCCTTTTTGTGTCAGCGTGGATAACTTAAATGGTGTGGTAACGGATAGTCAGCCATTTAAAGAGGCTGTGTATGCTCAAGTACAACTCTATGCAAGTGATGGGCTGCCAGCCAGGGCAGAAATATTTAGGCAAGCTCTTAGCCAGTTTTATGCAACAGTACCGTATATTGATATGGCGTTATTCGATATTGCAACTATTTGAAAAGGTTAATGCCGATCGTATTAACCTTTTCTCTTGTTGTGCTATCTTGTTAAACCTGCGGAGGAGGAGTGAGTAGCTTTGCAATCATCTGTTTCTGTTAGTGTATCTAACTCTTTTAAAAACACTTTGACAGCGTTGTCTTGTATAGGTTTGATGAGTAGTGGTTGCATGCTAATGGGGTCTATCTCAGGCTGATTTTTTTTGCTCCGAGTAGATAAAAAGGCATCCAAGTCTTTTTTGAGATAGGTGTGACCGGATGCAGTAAGAACCAAATCATCACTTGCTGCAAATGGCTGAAGCTCGCTGATGGCATCTTCTAAAATCGCATTTAATTCTTCTTTTAATTTAAGCGCATCGTGTAAAGCTTCTAATGGGAGTTCGAGCAATTTATCTATGCATTTTTTTAGCCCAACGTGTTTAATGACAGTGTAACCAGCTGCCTCAAAGTGACTAATCCCACCTGGGGAGGGGCAGTGACGTAGTTTATATGAGGTTTCTTGGTTTGTATGATGTCTTTTAATAATAATAACAGGGTTTTTTATCAGCTCACCTTGAATGAACAGGGATGGGAAATGTTTCATTAAAAAGCCCATTTTGTCTCGGGCATCATGAGGCCTCAAGCTTATTCCTGGATTGCTAAGTGTAAATAAGCCTGAAGGCGAATTGCTAATCCTTGGTGCTTTTGGGGTGGCGCTACTTGTTTCGAGTAACTTAAAGCGGCTGCCTGCTAAAAGCGCTAGAGGGTTGACTGGAGTAGAGGCGCTTTTTTCGTTCTGTCTAGGCGCATGACCGTAGGCGAAGCGACTGCCAGCTAATGAGCTATCAATCGCTACTGAAGAGTGATGCAGTGGGCTAATATCAGCATGATTTTGTTCAATGACAACGCTATAAGATGCGTTAGTTTTGATCATTAAGTTGGAGAGATGTTGGTTATTATTAGGTCTATTGCTGCTAGCCATCACTTCACCCTCATTATTTCTGTTTTGTGTAGGTATAACAATACCGTTAAAAAATTAACATTTTATTAAGAAAGCGGGGAGAATACAGATGAAATCCCTTTTCTTAACTGGTTAGACAAGGTATATATAGGTTATCCCCCATATCCTCGCTAGAGGACTCTTATCCGTATTAAATTTAAACAAGGATATCTCGATGGAAGACAACAAGAAAAAAGCATTAGCAGCGGCATTAAGTCAAATTGAGCGGCAGTTCGGTAAGGGTGCTGTGATGCGCATGGGTGATGACGGTCATGCACAGCAAGATATTGAGGAAATTTCAACAGGCTCTTTATCGTTGGATATCGCACTAGGGATAGGTGGTTTGCCTAAAGGGCGTATCGTTGAAATCTATGGTCCAGAATCTTCTGGTAAAACAACGCTTACGTTACAAGTGATTGCTGCTTGTCAGAAAAAAGGTGGTACAGCGGCGTTTATTGACGCGGAGCATGCTTTAGATACTAGCTATGCTGCTCGTCTAGGCGTGAATATTGACGATTTACTGGTTTCTCAGCCTGATACAGGTGAGCAAGCTCTAGAAATTGCGGATATGTTGGTAAGATCCAGCGCGGTTGATGTCATTATTGTTGACTCCGTTGCAGCTTTAACACCTAAGGCTGAAATTGAAGGTGAAATGGGTGACCAGCACATGGGTTTGCAGGCGCGTTTAATGTCCCAGGCATTGCGTAAATTGACCGCCAATATCAAGCGTTCTAATACCCTGGTTATCTTCATTAACCAAATTCGTATGAAAATTGGCGTGATGTTTGGCAGCCCAGAAACAACAACAGGTGGTAACGCATTGAAATTCTATGCCTCTGTTCGTTTAGATATTCGTCGTATTGGTAGTGTAAAAGAAGGCGATGAAATTATTGGCAGTGAGACCCGCGTCAAAGTGGTGAAAAATAAAGTGGCGCCGCCGTTCAAGCAAGCTGAGTTTGATATTTTGTATGGCCAGGGTATTTCCTTAGAGAGTGAAATAATTAATCTTGGTTCATTGCACGGGATTGTTGAGAAAGCAGGTGCATGGTATAGCTATAATGGTCAGCGTATTGGTCAAGGCAAAAATAATGCTTGTCAGTTTCTGAAAGATAACCCAGCCATTTCTCAAGAAATTGAAGGTAAAATCCGCTCTAAATTGATTATTCCGCGTGATAAACGTGTTGAATCAAAAGAAGAGGAAACAGCGCTTTTAGAGGAGGCTCTCTGAGCACCGCCTCTCCTGCAGATTTGATCCGGCGCGCGCTGTTAAGATGGTTGGCGCGCCGCGATTACTCCCTATACGAGCTTCAGCAAAAACTACAGGCTAAAGGTTATGCCTTGGAAGATAGCGAGCCTATTCTTCAGCAGTTCATGCAAAAGGGTTACATTAATGAGCACCGTTTTGCAGAAAATTTGATCTACTGGCGTCGCGGTAAAGGCTATGGCCCTTTGCGTATCTCCATGGAGCTGCAGGCCAAAGGAATACATGCAGAGATGATTGCAGATCTAGTAGAGATCACTGATAATGCGTGGACTATTGGCGCAAAACAGAGTTGGCAAAAACACTTTAAAGGTCAGCTACCGCGCGATTTTAATGAAAAGATTAAGCAAATGCGCTTTTTGCAGTACCGTGGGTTTACGCGGGAGCAAATAGAGCAAGTATTGGACAGCGAGTGCTGAATTAGCTATCACCTATGATACGCAAGGTAGCCAAGCTACAAAAATGGTAATTTTGTAATTAACAATTT